>JAGLDQ010000196.1 GCA_023145535.1 Cocleimonas sp.
ATATGTGCTTCAGCGACACCTTTGTAATCACGATTAAAAAAAGCATGGAAATTATCGGCCAAATAGCGTTGATCTTCTGGCGTAAGTGTACCAATAATACCGAAGTCTACGGCGATATAACTCGGATCATCAGGGTTCGTTGCATCAATAAAAATATTGCCCGGGTGCATATCAGCATGGAAGAAATTATGCGTAAATACCTGAGTAAAAAATATCTCTACACCGCGTTCTGCCAAGCGCTTCATATTAACACCCTTAGCATTTAACTGTGCGACATCACCACTGGGTATGCCATGAATACGCTCCATGACCAACACATTCGTCGAACAGTGATCCCAATAAATATCAGGCACATAAAGATCTTTTGAATCGTTAAAATTACGCCTTAACTGCCCTGCATTAGCTGCTTCTCGTAATAGATCAAGCTCATCAATAATGGTTTTTTCATACTCTTCAACCACTTCAACAGGGCGCAAGCGCTTTCCTGTATTACCAGAGCGCTGTAGCACTTTTGCCATTAGGTACATTAGCTCAATATCATGGCGAATGGTTTTTTCAATTTCAGGGCGCACTACTTTTATAACGACATGTTCCCCCGTGCGTAATATGGCTGAGTGAACTTGTGCTATCGAAGCAGATGCCAGTGGCTTATCTTCAAAAACTTGGAAGATTTCATCAATCGACTGCTCCAGTTCTCTTTCAATGATTTGACGTGATAACTGGGTGGAAAATGGCGGTACATTATCCTGCAATTTTGCTAATTCATCGGCAATATCCTCTTCTAGCATATCGCGACGTGTGGAGAGCATTTGACCTAATTTGACAAAGACAGGCCCAAGGTCTTCTAACGCTAAACGAATACGCTCACCCCGTGGTACTGGCTTTTTCTTTTTCCAATTCCAAGGGGATAAATGATAAATAAAGCGGAATTTTTTAAGTGCGGGGAGCGAGTAAAACAGGTCATCCAATCCATGACGAATCAAGACACGATTGATTTCAATCATACGCAAGGTTTGATTAACTATATTCATTTATTTATCAGTATTATCCTTGTTGATATATTGATTTATTTTCGCTTCTAAGCGATCAACACTCATACGCAGCTCATCAACTTCGTCCAGATAATGATTCACCTCTTCCTCAGCGGGCGTTAATTGCGCCTCTTCTGTTAAGTATTGAGTGGTCTCTTCTTGCAGCGTTTGCTGTTTTTCTTTAAGCCATTCCCGACGATCATAAACGGTCTGGGCCGCATAGTCTGCTGCCATATCACCAACAAAATTTGACAACAAACCTTCCCAATCAATATCAACCTCACTAAGAATACGGCTAAACTCTGCACCTAAATGGGTATCACCCTCAATACTAGCCTCGCTATCCAATAAGGTTTTTCCTGAATTATTGGAAGTAGCAAGGCGCATTAAGGTCATGGGTGCGCCTTTGATGGTGGTATCTGGCTCGCCCTCATAATTCCCCATCACCGCTATATCATTTTGATCAGGAAGAAAATAGAGTTTTAGTTCTAAACCGATAATATGTAGGCAGATAATCTTGCCTTGCATATTATTAAATTTGGGCAGGGTATTGCCATCCAGTGTTAGCCAAGCATTTAATGAAGTTTCAATGCCAGCCAGTATGCTTGTTGATAATTGCATTGTGTCTCTAGAATTTATAGCCAGTATGGAGCGCAACAATACCGCCTGTCATATTGTGATAGGCGGTGCGCTCAAAGCCCGCATCTTCCATCATACCTTTTAAGGTCTCTTGATCAGGATGCATACGAATCGACTCCGCCAGATAGCGATAACTGTCTTCATCATTCGCCACTAGTTTGCCAATCAAAGGCAAGAGTTTAAATGAATATTGATCGTAAACAATATCTAAGCCTGGCACGACCGGTTTGGAAAACTCAAGAACCATTAATTTCCCCCCTGGCTTTAAGGTACGTAACATAGAGCGCAATGCTGCTTCTTTATCGGTGACATTACGCAAGCCAAACGCGATGGTAATTACATTGAAATAATGATCAGGGAATGGCAAACACTCCGCATTCGCTTGCACATACTCCATATTACCTGCAATGCCCTTATTGATTAAACGCTCACGCCCATTTTCGAGCATAGAGCCATTAATATCGGATAAAATCACCTTCCCTTCTTGACCTACAATGCGCGAAAATTTAGCCGCTAAATCACCCGTTCCACCAGCAAGATCAAGGATGGTATCCCCCTTTTTAGCCCCTGATGTTTCAATGGTGTAACGCTTCCATAAGCGATGCACACCTGCCGACATCAAGTCATTCATAACATCGTATTTATCGGCAACCGAGTGAAACACATCCGCCACTTTATTCGCCTTTTCCCCAACAGGGACTTGCTGATAGCCAAAATGAGTCGATTGTTCTGAGGTTTTATTTTCCATGGGGTTCATTCCTGATGAATCTGATTAGATCATTGTAACAATCTTATGCTGGTTTGTCCTATAGGGTTTGCCTGATAAGCACAGCAAAATAATAGGCCCTTGAATTTGGGTACTCTGCTACGTCACCTCATGCTAGCTGGGGTAACTAATTCAATTTTTACCACAATAAACATCCCCATCCTATCGAAAGATTAAGACTGATGATGTTTGGATTATCGAGAAAAATTAGTGGAAAAAACGCCAAAGCA
>JAGLDQ010000197.1 GCA_023145535.1 Cocleimonas sp.
GACGACGGCAAAAGCACCCTCGTTACCAATGAGGAAGATATAATGGAAGAAGTATTAGTACGTGGTGTCGCGTTTAATCGTGATGAAGCACAGCTAACGGTAGAAGGCGTACCAGACCAACCAGGCGTTGCCTCTAAGATATTGGGTGCTATTTCGGATGCGAATATCGAAGTGGATATGATAGTTCAAAACGTCAGCAATGAAGGGCTAACGGATTTCACTTTCACGGTTCATCGTAATGACTATGACCAAGCTAAAGAGATACTCTGTGAGACAGGTACAGCTTTAGGCGCAAAAGCTTGTCGTGGTGATGAAAAAATAGCAAAAATATCGATTGTTGGGGGCGGAATGCGTTCTCACGCTGGGGTTGCTAGTAAAATGTTCTCAGCATTAGCAAATGAAGGGATTAATATACATATGATTTCAACCTCTGAAATAAAAGTTTCAGTAGTCGTTGATGAGAAGTATTTAGAGCTGGCTGTGCGTACCTTACATGAAGCGTTTGAGTTGGATACGGTTTAATCGTTCTGATTTAAGATTGACAGATTAGATGCAGGGCTTCTTTTTTCCTCTTACCTACGTATTAACTTATGAAATTTGATTTACATAATACTGATAATAAAGCGCGCCGTGGTACGATAACATTTCCTCGCGGCACAATAGAAACGCCCGCTTTTATGCCGGTTGGAACCTATGGAACGGTTAAATCAATGAAGCCTGAGGAGCTGGAAGGGCTGGGTGCAGAAATTATCCTTGGCAATACCTTTCATTTAATGTTGCGGCCAGGCACTGAAATCATCAAAGCGCATGGGGACTTGCATGATTTTATGCACTGGGATAAGCCGATATTGACGGACTCAGGTGGTTTTCAGGTTTTTTCACTGGCTAAAATGCGTAAATTGAGTGAGGAGGGCGCTGAGTTTCGTTCACCCATCAATGGTGAAAAAGTCATGCTCACACCCGAGTATTCCATGCAAATACAGCGTGAATTAGGCTCTGATATTGTTATGATTTTTGATGAGTGTACACCTTATCCTGCAACTTACACTGAAGCACGTGAATCAATGCAACTGTCACTGCGTTGGGCTGAGCGTAGTAAAGCCGCCCATGCTGATAATCCTGCCGCGTTATTCGGCATAGTGCAGGGGGGGATGTATGATGCGTTACGTGAAATATCAGCGACAACGCTCCGCAAAATTGGTTTTGATGGTTATGCTATTGGCGGTTTATCGGTTGGCGAGCCAAAAGATGAGCGAGACCAAGTGTTAGAAACCACCGTTCCCTTACTGCCAGAAGATAAGCCACGCTATCTAATGGGGGTTGGAAAACCAGAAGATATTGTGGAGTCAGTCAAGCGCGGTATTGATATGTTTGACTGCGTTATTCCTACTCGCAATGCACGTAATGGATTTCTATTTACGCGTCATGGCACGGTAAAAATTCGCAATAGCAAACATCAAAAAGACACCAATCCTATTGATAAAGATTGTGGATGTTATACTTGCCAAAACTACTCTCGCTCCTATTTGCGCCATTTAGATAAGTGTAAGGAAATGTTGGGAGCGCATTTAAGTACAATCCATAACCTATACTATTATCAAGAACTCATGCGCGATATTCGCCAAGCCATTGCAGAAGATCGCTTTATGGCCTTTGAAAAAGAGTTTTATGCTCAGCGTGAGCGAGCTGAAGGAATTTAATGATATTGAGGGGGCGACTCACTTAATGCAATCTCATCCATCCAAACATAAGCACTTTCAGAGTTGGGCTGATTTAAGAGCAGCATTAAAATCACCCATTTTAGCTTATCCAGAGTAAAACAATCATCCTGTAGCTCTAATACGCGGTCAATGGCGCGTTCACGCATTTCTGGTGTGAGTACATGCACTTGATCAAGAAAGAGTAAGTAGTTACGGCACTCGCTATTTAGCCAGTTGCACTCATACTCTGAAAAGATCCGTACTGATTTCTTGTTGGGTTCATTAATACAAACAGTTTCTTCATTGGCAAGGCTTTCTAACCAATCAAATGCTTTGCTAATATCGGTGTTAGGGAACCCTGCTTGGTTGAGATAGCCATGGAGAACATCGCGGTTCTGGTTGACATCTTCAACTTCTGAGTAGTTTTCAAAAAGATAAAATAGGACTTCTAAGGTGCTTTCTTTGCTTTCCATATAAAATACTTTTTTAGGGGGATTTAAGTATTATGGTTATTGCTGAAAGTTTTATCTGTATTTGTCCCATTTTATATTATGAGAGAGACAGAGTTCTTGAGGGCTGACAGATCAAGTTTCCTTGATTCTAGTGTAGTTTCCTCTTCCACTTGCGGCAATAAATCCATTCAATTCAAGTAGTAATAGAATGGAGGAAAGTACCTCGGCGGTCAATCCCGTTTGTATGACTAATTGGTCTATTGATATAGGGTCATAACCCATCGTCTCTAGAACTAACCACTGATCCGCATCAGCTAGCGGTGAGTCGTCTATGTTGCTGTTATTTTCAGCTGGCGCGATTTCATTATCTAAGTTAGCTTCTGAGGCGTTTAATAAACACTGTTTTAGCTGGGGGGCTAACTCTTCAAGAATATGTTCCGCCGTTTCGATTAATTTAGCGCCTTGGCGTATTAATTGATGACAACCGCGTGCGAGTGGATTATGGATAGAGCCAGGAATAGCAAATACCTCACGCCCTTGCTCGCTAGCATAACGTGCGCTAATTAAAGAACCGCTTTTTACCGCCGCTTCTACGACTAAGGTACCTAAACTCATCCCACTAATAAGGCGATTTCGACGTGGAAAATTGCGCGCTAAAGGCGATACACCGATAGGTAGTTCAGTGATAATGGCACCTTTGGCAACAATACGATGCGCTAGGTCACGGTGTCGAGCAGGGTAGACACGATCAATACCCGTTGCGATGACGGCAATCGTAATGCCATCAACATCTAAAGCGCCTTTATGTGCTAATCCATCAACGCCCAAAGCCATCCCGCTTGTAATACATAATCCTGTTGCCGCAAGATACTTAGAAAATTCATAGGTATTGTTTTGACCGCCCTGAGTCGGGTTGCGACTACCAACAATAGCAAGTTGTGGGTCATTTAATAAATCAGGATTACCATGAACATAAAGGAGTGGAGGGGAGGCGGGAATTTCTTTAAGACGTTGCGGATAGCGAGGATCTTCAAACGTTATTAAATGATGTTGATCAGAGGCTTGTAGCCACTGCATATCAGGGTCTGCGCTGGAAAGTGTTTGTGCGCCAATATTTTTAATCAGTTTTTCACTGATGCCTGTTTTTTTTAATTGCTCTGAATTAGCATTCAATACATTTTCAGGTGTTTGAAAAGCATCGAGCAAGGTTTTGTAATGCGCGCAACCCACACCAGAAACCCGCCATAATGTGACCCATGCGGCTAGATTTTGTTGGTGATTCATAGAAAGCCTTAAAGTAGGGGGGCAAAAATATTTTTAAACCACGAAACAGACAAACAAAGCAACTTCAAAAACGTGGCATTTTTCATCTGCCAGTTGACACGTCGGTCGCCCGCATGAAACCTAAGCATAATATGGGAGGTCGGAGCAACGCGCCATCCTGATTGATGTAAACACCATACAGGCTACGAAAGTGTCAACTATTTTTTGGATAGCTTAAGGATTTCCTATTTTATATCCTTTCTTAACCGCATGGTTTGAATCAGTAATTAAAGCATAACTTAGTGTCTTGTCAACTTTATAAACCACAGCGGTTGCAATACGTTCAGGTGGTAGGCCCACTTTGGTCGCTATTTTGCGCTTTAAGTATTTATATTTTACTTCTTCATGCTTTTCGTAAGGATCATTGACTGTTTTTCCTGGTTTATAAATACCGAGAATATGACCTGGTTTAAGTCCTTTTGCTCTTTTAGAATCAATGACAATAATCATTCCTGTGCCACTAATCATATGCGCTTCATAAAGTGATAATACGGTTGCACGCACTTTATGT
>JAGLDQ010000198.1 GCA_023145535.1 Cocleimonas sp.
AAACGATCGCCTTTATGTACTTCACGCTTGGAGTTAAGAATAGTTGCACTCGCAATTTCACCAGCACCGCGAGTTATATTCGCATCAGCTGTATAGATAACCTCATAGCCCAATAGTTTTCTAGTTTCAGGGTTGTATAAAGGTTTGCCTTTGCGGAAAATAGGATAGGTTTTTCCAACGGTACGGTCGCGTAATTTCTTAATATAAACCGTTTGACCATTTTCAATAATTAAGTGTTGATTCTGTCCATCGACAATATAAGGCGCACGATCAATGGTTTCCTTACCTAATACACGAGGCCAAGCAAGGAAAGGGGTCAGTGCAGAGAGTGGCTTGCCGCTACCACGACGCTCAACACGAATTTGAGGAACGAGCACTTCAACAACTTTGCCACCTTGTTTCGTTGTTCTGCGTGTTTGGTAGATATAAAGCAAGTCACCAGGATAAATGAGATGTGGGTTTTTTACTTTCTGATTTTTATCCCATATTTCAGGCCAAAACCAAGGATCTTTAAGAAACTTGTTGGAAATACCCCATAAGGTATCGCCTTTTTTAACTTTGTAACGTGAGGGTGCATTGGCCTTTACTGGAATGCGAGTTTTCTTATAGTGTGGTTGAGTTGCATAGCCACCATTGCTATTGCGCTGAGGCATACCATAATAACTATCATAAGGATCTGCTTTATAAGGAATAGGTTTTAATGCCGTTGGGTCTTTGATCTTTAATAACTTATAATCACTACAACCTGAGGCTAGTAAGACGATGGTTGAGGATAGGATAGTGGTGCTAATGACGAATTTGGCAAGCGACATGGCTAGAATATCTCTTATTTTTATTATTTTTTAGTATCAAGCTAGTGTATCTTAGGCATAATTATTATTGGAATGGTTTCTGACTGGTGGTTATATCGGAAACCAGTGTCAATCCCCGTTTATTAGAGATGAAAAATGGCATTATTAGAGATACTACGCTTTCCCGATAAGCGTCTTCGCACAAAAGCAAAACCAGTAGAAAACGTTGATAAAGAGGTGCAGAAGATAGTCGAAGATATGTTTGAGACTATGTATGATGCGCCGGGCATTGGCTTGGCTGCCACACAGGTTGATATTCATCGGCAGATTATTGTAATGGATCTTTCTGAAGCAAAAAATGAGCCACTGTGTTTGATTAATCCTAAAATGCTACATTCTGAAGGGGTTGAAAAAACAGAAGAGGGATGCCTATCCGTACCGGCCTATTATGCCAATGTACAACGTGCTGAAAAAGTAAAAATTGAAGCGCTGAATCAGAAAGGTGAGTCTTTTGAGTTAGTGGCAGACGAGTTGCTAGCCGTTTGTATTCAGCATGAAATGGATCATTTACAAGGCAAGTTGTTTGTTGATTATTTATCGCCACTAAAACAAAAACGATTATTAAAGAAGCTTGATAAAATGGCGAAGCAGAATTAAAAAAATTAATAAAGAGACATAAATTCAATTATTTTATGAAGACAAAAACGAAGAGAAAACTACGCATTATCTATGCGGGAAGCCCCGATTTTGCTGTTCCTGCACTCGAAGCTTTGATTGCTTCGGCGCATGAAGTCGTCGCTGTTTATACTCAGCCAGATCGTCCCGCAGGACGTGGCCGAAAAATTAAGTTTGGCCCCATTAAGCAAGTTGCACTGGATGCCAAACTTCCTATTGAGCAGGTAGAATCCTTTAAGCATGATGAGGCGCTAGAAACCTTACGTGCTTATCAGGCTGATTTAATGATTGTGGCGGCTTATAGTTTATTACTACCACAAACGGTACTGGATACACCGAATTTAGGTTGTCTTAATATTCACGGTTCATTATTACCGCGTTGGCGTGGTGCGGCACCTATTCACCGTGCGATTCAGGCGGGTGATAAAGAAACGGGTGTTACCATTATGCAAATGGCATTAGGGTTAGATACGGGTGATATGCTGTATAAAATTAGGTGTCCAATTACAGACAGCGATACAGGGCAAACCATCCACGACCAGCTTGCGAAAGAGGGCGCAACGGCCTTATTAAATACATTGGATTTATTAGTGGACGATAAATTAGAAGCAGAAATTCAGGATGATACTTTAAGTTGTTACGCGCATAAGCTGGCTAATAAAGATGGCGAAATAGATTGGACAAAACCAGCTAATGAAATTGATGCGATGATTCGTGCTTATAACCCTTGGCCTGCGGCATTTACGACTAAAAATGGCAAAAATATTAAGTTTTTTATGTCCTCGGTGATTGAATCAAGCAGGGAGGGGAAGTGTGGTGAAGTTATCGCTGAATCCAAACAAGGGATTGAAATTATGACAGGCGATGGTTCAGTCCTCATTACCCGTTTGCAAATGCCGAATGCTAAAAAACTCGCGGTTAAAGACTTTATTAATGGTCGATCACTACAAGAGACTGTTTTCCCCACATGAGTCAAGCTAACCCGCGTTTAACTGCTACCAAAATTCTGCACCGTGTCATTTATCAAGGTGAATCCTTAAGCCCGCTATTGGCTGATACTGAAGCGGCGGCTGATCCTCTCGTGCGGGATTTATGCTTTGGAAGCTTACGTTGGCATGAGCGATTATCTGCCGTGCTCAATGCGCTAATGTCCAAAGCCTTAAAGAATAAAGATAAGGATGTGGAATGCTTATTGCGTATTGGCTTATATCAAATTATCTATCAACAAACCCCTGATCATGCGGCTGTCAATGAAACTGTTAGCACGCTAAAAGGATTGAAAAAGCCTTGGGCTAAAAAGCTAGTGAATGCGATATTGCGTAACTTTTTACGCCGTAATGACGCGCTATTAGCAAAAATAGATGAAAATGATGCCGTACGTCATGCCTTTCCAGCATGGTTAATGGGCAAGATTAAAAAAGCATGGCCTGATGATTGGCAACAGATTGTAAGTGCCAGTAATCAACGCGCCCCGATGGTTCTGCGGGTTAACCGATTGCATCAAAGTCAAGATGAATATTGTAAAAAACTTGAAGCCTGTGGGATTCAAGCGACAGCATCAGCGGTTTGCGATACCGCAATTATTTTAGATAAACCGATGAATGTGAGTGAGTTGCCAAATTTTGCAAAGGGAGAGGTTTCTGTCCAAGATACGGCGGCACAGTTGGCGGCTGGATTATTAGATTTAAAACCAAATATGCGGGTATTAGATGCGTGTGCTGCGCCAGGTGGCAAGACAGGGCATATTCTGGAAAACTGCCAACCCCTAAGCGTAATAGCCGTTGACAATAGCGCTTCACGTATGCAACGTGTGGCAGAGAATATGTCACGTATCTTTCCGACATCTCCTGTGAATATTGTCGATCTGAGTGAGGATGGAAACGGTGGAAAGATCACATTTGATAGGTTAGAAGAAAATAATAGCCACATCACGCTATTAGTGGCTGATGCCGCGAAGACAGTGCAATGGGCCGAGGGACTTTTGTTTGATCGTATTTTGCTTGATGCACCTTGCTCTGCAACAGGGGTTATACGCCGCCATCCAGATATTAAATGGTTACGTCGTGCGGATGATATAAAAGGATTGCAGCAACAGCAGCAACAGTTGTTGGCTAGTTTGTGGTCTCAATTAAAGCCACAGGGCAAGCTATTATATGCGACATGTTCTATACTTCCAGACGAGAATGAAAAACAAATGGCCGACTTTATAGACCAAACGGAGGATGCTGTTATTCAAAAAATTGAAACAAACTGGGGACATGCTTTACGCTATGGACGACAAATTTTCCCTAATGAATCCGCAATGGATGGCTTTTATTACGCTCTGATAAAGAAAGTATAATGTAAGCACTTCGTACAGGTAATATGTGCGAAGCGCTGGATGTCACTTAACCTGCAACATCATTGACTTTCTTATTAAAAATAACTATGAAAAATCCATTAATTTGTCATCAAAAAAAACCAAGTTGGCTAACCTATTGTTTACCGCTAATACTCATTCTATTATTAGCGGAAAGCTCGGTTGGTGTGGCTAAAGGTAGTATCTATATTGAACTCTTCAAACTTCAGCCGGTTGCAAAAAAACTCGATAGTTACAAAATACAATCCTATAAAGCGCAGTTAAATATTAAATATCAATTGACCGACTATTTACATCAAGCATTATTAAATGGGGTCACACTAAAAGCCCAGCTGGAATTGAATTACCATCAGCCTAATAACTGGTTTTGGGATAAAAATGAATCCTTGGGAGACTTGAAGTTTCAGCTAAAATACCATGCGCTAAGCCGGCACTATCTACTCTCTCGTAATGACACTAATGCGCATTGGAATTTTGGTAATCTTCCGGCGGCATTGCGTAAAATGGGTGAAGTGCGTAATTATAGACTGCCGAAGTTGGATAAAAGAGAGGCGGGTGATGAACACTTTATAACGGCTATTGTCCACTTCGAACCTGAAAAAATAAAACTCCCCTTACGCGTTCAATCATTAATGAGTAGTGAGTATAGTTTGTCCAGTCAAGAGGCTCGTTGGCAGTTACCATGAGACCTCATTTAAAACCACTCTTAATTCAGGCCATTCCAATCACTCTAGTGGTTGTTTTGTTAGCTATGTCGCTCACCTTGTTACGGCAGGCAATGAATAATCCTTACGACACCCCCGATTTAAATCAGTGGTTGTTACCGCTTAATGGCTCAATTATTGTCATTCTTTCTGGCTTGATTATTTACAATAGTGTTCAGCTTGTTATCCGTTTGAAGTCCAAACAGGCGGGGTCGCGTTATACCGCACGTTTAATGACAGCATTTGCCGTTCTCACCATTACTCCCGTTTTGGTCGTTTCTTTTTTCTCCGTTAACATTCTTGGTGATCGCATTGATGCTTGGTTCAATGTAAAAATCGCTAATGCATTAGATGATTCATTGGAGCTATCACAACGTGCCTTTGATGTCAGAATGCGGCAGCACTTATTTAATCTGGAGCAGGTAGCCAAAGAAATGGTGGCCTTAAATCCAGCTGAGGTCACTGATTTTGCTACTTTTTTGGATCGTAAAAAAAAGCAACTAGGTGCTTATGAAATTGTGTTGCTGGATGCCAATAAAAAAGTCATTGTTTATAGCGGCAATGATACGGATACTATTTTGCCACGCTTTCCTGAAGATGCCATTTTTCGTACCTTATCTTTACATGGTTATATGTTCCAATTAGAACCTACCTTAGACAATAAGGATACCTATTCGCGTGTCGCATTAACCGTACAACCGGGTATTGAAACCTTTGTTTTAACTGCTCTTTTTTCACTTTCAAAAAACAATCTGAGTTTGGCTGAAAGTGTCAGTAAAGCGCGTTCAGAATATAGACAAACAGAACAAAATCGTGAACAAATAAAGCTATATTTTCGTATTACGCTACTGTTGATTATGGTGTTATCGATTCTGTTTTCTATTTTGGCCGCTTTTCTTTATTCGCAAAAACTAACCGAACCTATTAGTAGTTTATTGGCAGGCACCGTTGCCGTTGCAAAAGGTAATTTATATAAAAAATTACCCGTTTCGAAAAAAGATGATTTTAACTTATTAGCGAGTTCTTTTAATGTCATGACAGCGCGTCTGGCTCAAGCGCGCAGTGAAAGTGAATCCAGCCAGAAACAGATGGAGCAACAGCGAGATTATTTAAATATTGTTTTGGATCACATCAGCTCAGGTGTTATCACCATTGATGAAGACGGCATTATTCGTCGTATTAATGCGGCGGCTGAGCAGGTGTTACAAACACCGCTTAGACACTATCGTGGTAAAAGTTGTGAGAAAATGTGTGCGAATAGTCAGAGCCTAATTCCCTTGTTTGATGCCATTCAGCCTCATTTTCAAAATAATTCAAAAGATTGGCAACTCGAAGTGAATCTCTTTTTACCCAGTGGTCATCAAACACTGGTTTGCAAAGGTGCAAAATTACCTTCTTTAGTTGATGATGCGCAGGGGTATGTATTGGTTATTGATGACATTACGGAAGTTATTCAGGCAGAACATGAGGCCGCATGGAGCGAAGTGGCACGTCGCCTTGCACATGAAATAAAAAACCCATTAACACCGATACAATTATCAGCAGAGCGATTGCAATTTAAGCTAGCGCCAGAATTAAGTGATCATTCTGCAGCGCTACTAAAGCGCATGAGTAAAACGATTATTCAGCAGGTGGATAATATGAAAACGATGGTGGATGCCTTTAGTCAGTACGCCCGCGCACCCGCATTGGAATTTCAGCGAATCAATATTAATAATATTGTAAAAGATATGGCAGAACTTTATGCAACTAATAGCCAACAAGCTGAAATTGTACTAAATTTAGAGGATGTGCCAGATTTACAGCTTGACCAAAATAGAATTCGACAAATGTTGGTGAATTTAGTCAAAAATGCGTTAGAAGCCCTGCCAGAAGAACAAACGTTTAAGCAAGTGACGTTGTCAACACGGCAGAGCGATGACAAAAAGAGTCTGTGTTATCAGCATATTGTAGTTGAAGTGCGTGATAATGGTGATGGCATTAGTGAGGAGGTGCTTGCAGATTTGTTCACCCCTTATGTCAGCACGAAAAGTAGAGGCACAGGGTTAGGATTGTCGATTGTAAAGAAAATAGTTGAAGAGCATTCGGGTAAAATATTTGCTAATAATAGAACCGATAAAATGAAGGGTAATCAAAAAGGGGCAAAAATAAGTGTTTGCTTTCCTTTAATAAATTAATGGAGTGTTGATATGACTGAAAAATATAATATTTTAGTCGTTGATGATGAGCCAGATATTCGTGAATTAGTTGGCGAAATACTGGAAGACGAAGGTTATCACGTAGTAACGGCTGAAAGTGCTGAGGAAGCGAGGGAGAAACGCCGTTTACGCCGTCCTGATTTGGTGTTGCTTGATATTTGGATGCCAGGTGATGATGGTATTTCCCTGCTAAAAAGCTGGAAGCAAAATGAAGGATTATGTTGTCCTGTCATTATGATGTCAGGGCATGGCACGATTGAAACTGCCGTTGAAGCAACGCGCCTTGGTGCGTATGACTATATTGAAAAGCCCTTATCGATGGCTAAAATGTTGCTAACGATAGACAATGCCTTGCGATCTGGTCAACTAGAACAAGAAAACAAAGGGCTAAAAAGGCAATTACAAATTCCACCTGCACCGATTGGCTCTAGTGATGTGATGGTTAGCCTGCGTGAACAGGCACTACGGGTTGCAAAGCATGGTAATGTTGTGTTGCTATACGGTGAAGCAGGCACAGGAAAAGAAATATTTGCACATTATATCCATAGCCAAAGCGACCGTGCGGCGCGTCCTTTTTTGAAAAGCATTGTCTCATCCTATGCTGAAGATCAAACCGATACACAACTTGCCACGATGATGTTTGGGCGTGTGGAGGGAGAGAAAACAGAATACGGCTTATTTGATGAAGCACAGGGCGGATGCTTATACCTTGCGGACATTAATGCCTTACCTACCTCGTTACAACTCATGCTATTGACGGCTTTACGTGACAATTTTTATATGCGCGTTGATAGTTTTGAACGTATAGAGCTGGATATGATTATTATTACTTCCGCTCAGCATGACCTGCGTGATGATATTGAAGCAGATCGTTTTAATGAAGCACTTTATAATTGTTTGAATATTGTTCCTCTTTATATTCCAGCACTGCGTGAACATACTGAAGACGTGTCTGAATTACTGAATTACTATGTGGATCAGCAGACCTTAAAAGATGGTTTGCCTTACCGCCATTTTTCGGTAGCGGCGCAAAATTTCCTGCGTAATTATCGTTGGTTAGGTAATATTCGTGAGCTACGTAATTTGGTTCAGAGGCTATTGATTTTAGGAACAGATACTGAAATAGATCAGGATGAAGTGGAAGAAACACTCGGTGCAAGTATTCCTATTTTTGAACAAGGTATCGAAAAGCTTCTCCCTGGAAGTTTATATGATATGCCCCTGCGCCAAGCGCGTGAACAGTTTGAGCATGATTACTTAAGCTATCAGTTGACTCAGTGTGGTGGCAATGTGAGTAAACTGGCAGAAAGAGTGAAAATGGAGCGCACTCATCTTTATCGTAAAATGCGTTCCTTGGGGATTGATCCTAAGAAGTTTAATAAATAATAGTTTGTCAATTTAAAAAGAGAACAATAAGGGATCTCGCAAAGTAGGCTAAGCAAAGATAAGAAAAACCTTTGTATATTTTGCACTTTTGCGAGAGCGTTATTTTTTGTCTCCGTTTGAGGAATAGGTCAAAAAATTGCCTAGAAAAAAAGATAAATGGAATGATTGCTATCAAGATGCCGATATTGAAGCGGCAACCCCTGCAATGTTACTGCAACAAAATAGCTATCTACTTCCCCAATCAGGTCATGCGCTGGATTTAGCCTGTGGCCGTGCGGGTAATGCACAGTTTTTGGCAAAAAAAGGCTTAAGCGTTGATGCCTTTGATCTGTCAGAAAATGTTATTAATGCGTTAACGCAGTTTGCTGCTAGCGGTATTAATCCTCAAGTATGGGATAGTGAAACTGATCCGCTACAAAAAGCACAGTATGATGTTATTGTTATTAGTTATTTTTTACAACGTGATTTATTTCCTGCTATTTTAATGGCACTAAAAACAGGCGGATTACTCTTTTATCAAACTTGGTCACAGCAGTCTATTGATATGTCAGGGCCTCGTAATCCTGATTTTCGGTTACAGCAAGGTGAGTTATTGACGCTATGTGCTGATTTACGGGTGACATTGTATCGAGAAGAGGGCGATTTAGGGGATATTCAGCAAGGAAGTCGGAATGAGGCGTGGATAATCGCAGAAAAAATATGAATAAATTTTTATTAGTCGGATCAATTTTCGCACTACTTGCCGTCATCATTGGAGCTTTTGGAGCGCACGGGCTAGAGAAAATAATGATCGATGAAAAAATGTTAGCACGCTTTAATACAGGGGTGGAATATCAGTTTTATCATGCATTTGCTATTTTGGTCGTTGCAGTATTGCTTAAAAATACGAAATCACACTGGTTGAGTGGTGCTGGAATAGCCTTTAGCTTAGGTATTATTTTATTCTCAGGGAGTCTTTATAGTTACGTTTTAACGGGCAATAAAATGCTTGCAATGATAACACCCCTAGGTGGGTTGGCATTTATTGTAGGTTGGATTTTGTTAACGATTTATGCCGTTCGTCATCAAGAGTAACTATGTCTTTTTTTGGCAAATAGCCGAGTCATCAGGATTTTCAACACTGTTAACGATTGCTTCAATAAAGTCATTAAACTCATCCATGCTGATGGCATCTAGAATACGATTCACAACCAACGGATTGATTGCTGCAATGGTTTGTTGACCATTCTTTAGTTGAATATAGACACCTGCAGTATCAATATCATCGGCCTTGACAGAGTGACGATCACTGAGTAGCGCATCTTCAAGCCCTAGTTTATCATAGTGTTCATCAAGCGCATCCCATATAGCATCATCAATATCTTCCGATGTCTTTAAAACAATAGCCCCTTGGATTTTTTCTATTTCTTGAGTCCACTCAAGATTATTTTTATTCATAAAATCAATAAATTTTTCAGCTATTGACGGATTGAAAAATAAATAATCTAACATAACAAATGCCTCGCCCACGCCTATTCACTGTACTAAATGGTACAGTGTTAGCGTGAATGATAGCGTAAATGCGTGAGCTCTGCGAGAAATCGCATAGGATGAGTTATTGTTTACTCAGCCCCCTATTAACTAGCGTATTTTTTGTCTGTATCAACCAAGTGTAGTTTTTCATTTTGAATGCGTTCATAGATTTCTTCTCGATGAACAGCAACATCTCTTGGCGCATCAATACCGATTCGTACTTGGTTTCCTTTAACCCCTAAAACCGTTACGCTGATATCATCCCCTATTTTTAGAGTTTCTCCAACTCTACGCGTCAAAATTAACATCCCTAAGTCTCCATTTATAAAAAATTTAACCGCCAGCCCTTTGCGGCATTTCCTCTGTATGCTCTATCTAAAAATAAGCCTTAGATAGGCAAACATAAGAACGTTTACTAACTTCCTGTTAGCTTTTACAGCGTGGCTAGTCTTGAATGCTTTATTCTCTCAGACTAAAACTTAACCAAAGCTTAACGAAACTTGGTTAAATATAAAATATCTATAATGGCATATAGGTATTTTATATCAACAGCTTTTATAGATAACAGAAAATAAACAATATTTTTACAGACTAAAACCTAATGTAAGCTGAATTAATGAGCTTATTTTATATTTTTTATACCTATATTTTGGAAGTGTTCATAAATAAATGAGTAGGATATAAAGTTCAAATTGTTGATTTTCAAGTATAATACTTATTTTAACTCACGTAAAATCAAGTATCTATACAGATCAATATTTTGTGCTTTTTGTGTGTTTGTGTAGATTTTAGGAGTGATAGTTTTTTACTTTTGGATAGTAATCTCTAATAATATTGACATCAAGTTATCAACATTTAAGGCATCATTCATGAATCATGTACGTAAAATACGCGAAGAACTACTCGCTATCGTTATTTTTATAGCCGTTATCTGGTTGATTTTCCTGTTAGACCGTTTTTTACCATTGGAACAATTTGGACTTATACCACGCGATGGCGAAGGGCTTATTGGTATTATTGCAATGACCTTCTTACATGCCGACTTGCAACATATCATGGGTAACACCGTACCGCTTGTTGTTTTATTGTCATTATTAGCTGGCTCTCAGGCTGATAGTCGAAAAATAGTTGCCTTTATTATTGTCTTGGGTGGCGTATTATTGTGGGTTTTTGGTCGCCCAAATTCGATTCACATTGGTGCTAGTTTATTAGTCTTTGGTTTAGCCACCTTTTTAGTTGTTTCTGGCTTATTAGAAAAACGTACTATCCCTCTCATGATTAGTCTCTTAGTTGCAATCCTGTATGGCTCAACATTAATTGGAGGTATTTTACCCTTAAAAAGCGGAGTATCTTGGGAAGGGCATTTGATGGGAGGTATTGCGGGAGCGATGACGGCATGGCTATTAGTTCAATTTAAGGGAAACCGTCGTGGATAGTAAAGTAAAGGGCACACTTTATGTGTTGCTCTGCGTTGCGCTATGGGGATTAATCCCTGTCGTTGCAAAAATGGGACAAATAAGCCTTGATCATCACCAGTTTTTATTTTGGTCAAGTTTAATATCTTTCTTCATTCTTCTAGCCTCTGTCATTTTTACCCGCAATTTAGGTGCTTTTAACAACATGACCTTAAAAGACTGGGGATTTTTATCCCTTTTAGGTTTGTTGGGTACGTACATTTATTATTTATTTCTTTACCTTGGCTACTCGAAAGCATCTGGTATGGAAGTTCTCGTTGTTCAATACACATGGCCAATATGGATTGTTATATTATCAGTTTTTATTTTAAGAGAGCGCTTAACCTTAACGAAAGTAATCGCTGTTCTTCTTGGTTTTTCAGGTGTGTTTTTAGTGTTAACTAAAGGAAAATTTCAAAGTGTTGATATTCAAAATGGGAGTGTTATAGCCCTCGTTTTAGCGGGTGCAACTTGTTTTGCATTATTTTCAGTGTTGAATAAAAAAGTTAAACAAGAACCCCTTAATGTGGTAACGATTTATTTTTTGGTGGCTACTTTAGCGTCCTTTGTCTCCATGCTGAGTTATTCTGAGTTTGCAATACCGACAGCACCAGAAGTGATCCCTATTTTATTAAACGGAGTATTGGTGAATGGTTTTTCCTATGTATTTTGGTTTTTTGCTTTAAAATCAACAGAGGCATCCTATCTAGCGCCTTTTACTTTTATAGCCCCTGTTTTATCTGCCTTTTATTTAATACTCTTCTTTGATGAGCCCTTTTTATTGATCTATGGGGGCGGGTTGATGTTAGTTATAGCCGCAGGGCTTATCAATAGTTTTTCAAAGCCATAAATATCATGATAAGTAAACTCTTTCATTGGCTATTAAGTCTTATGCTGATTGTATTTACTCTCTTTTGGTTAAGCAGCTATAACTATTACAATACCTTTGGTGTGGACTCTGAACGTCAAAATAACCAGCAAATTGAACATCATTATTATCGTTTTTGGTGGCCAGGAAATGGTTCTTTATTGATGGGTAAAAGTGTAATTTTGCATCCTTATAATCCTCGTAAGACGTATCAATTATTTGATTTGGGCGCCGCCTTTTTGCGTAAACCCTCTGATAAAGTAAAACCTTATAATTTATGGACAAAGATGGGCTTTTATTATATTAATTTAGATAAACCGATTCGTCAGTTTTGGATTGGAGTGCCAGCGTGGCTACCTGTTTTTTTGATCGTTATTTATTTTGCTTTTTATCGTTTATTACGAAAAAAATAGCCTAATTTTGACGCTTAGTCTGGAG
>JAGLDQ010000199.1 GCA_023145535.1 Cocleimonas sp.
ATGATTAAAATTGCTCATATTTCTACAGGGCTTGAAACGGGAGGGGCTGAGGTTCAGCTTTTTCGCTTGTTGGATGCGTTTGATAAACACAAATTTGAGCTAATGGTGATAGGGCTAGATCGTGATACTTATCTGGGTGATCGCATGCGCGAGCTTGGTATTCCTGTTCATGCGCTCAATATTAAAAAGAAACCTGCCGCCATTGTTCAAGCGTATAAGCTCCTTAAAGAATTTAATCCTGATGTGATTCATGGAACAATGTATGAAGGCGGGGTAGTGGGCTCAATTTTAAGGCGTTTTTTACCCAATAAACCCCCTGTGATCTGGACGGTTCACGAAGGCTTGGAGAACTATCGCCAAGAATCTTATCGTAAGCAATTACAATTGCGTCTCTGGGGGCTTATGTCAAAAATGCCCGAATCTATGATGTATGTCTCTCATTTAAACCGTGATCAGCATTTGGATTGGGGCTTTAATAATGATAAAGCGTTGGTTATTCCAAATGGCGTGGATACGCAGCGTTTTTATTCTAATCGAAAAGCGAGAAAGACCCTTCGTAAGCGCTTAGGTATCCCACAAAATAGTTTTGTTATTGGTATTACCGCTCGCTTTCATCCAGTAAAAAATCATATTGGCTTTATTAATGCCGCCGCACTTTTGTCGAAAACCCATCCAGAAACACATTTCATTATGGTCGGTACGAATATTGATGCGGATAACAAAGTGCTAACGAATTTAATAGCGAAACATTCACTGCAAAAGAGGATGCATTTATTAGGAAACCGCGAGGATATTCCCGATATTGTTAACGCTTATGATGTGGCGGCATTAACCTCCTTTGGAGAGGCCTTTCCACTCACGCTGGGTGAAGCGATGGCATCCGCCGTGCCTTGTGTCGCGACTAATGTCGGTGATAATGCGTATATTATCAAAAATACAGGTCGAGTTGTGCCAGTCAATGATGATGTTGCAATGGCAGCGGCATGGCAAGAACTGTTGGAAATGAGTAAGAAAGCGTTTAAGCAATTAGGGCAAGCAGCGCTTGAGCGTGTGATGGATAAGTTTACTTTAACGCTCCAAGTGCAGCAGCATGAAGATTTGTATGAGACGCTCTATCAACAAAATCAGAAAGTGCTTGAGTACTCTGAATCCAAGCAGGCTTGATAAAAGAGTTCTTGCAAAAATGTAGATTATGTTAAAAAAGAGTTAAGACATTCATCTTGTTCCTATGCTTTCATCTGGGAATGCATAGAGACGCTTCAGCGTCGAGGCTAACCTTACTTGTCAAATAATAAATACCACCTCACAATCGCAGGGGCAGACAACCTCCAACAAGGCATCTACAAAGCGGTGTTATTTTACGATACAGTAGAACTCGTTATTTATAAAAATAATCAAGAAATACAGCGTGCAAGCTTATCCCCCGACCGTGTTTCATTTGGTGCAACACGACAAAGTACACAAGATAAAATAAGCCTAATCTGCGAGCGTTTAGGCATTGATGAATCATGCCTAAGCTATAATAAAGCACCTTTGCCAGTCGCTAAAAAGCTCTACTATAAATCTCTATTTATCGCAAAAATGCTCTATAAAATGTTTATCCCAATGCAGTGGGTTATTGTTTATAAAAAAATAGGGACGCATGATGAGTGGCATAAAATTATTCCGCCAAAAGAAGTATTTCAAGCCGATCCTTTTATTATCGCCAAAGATAATAAGTATTATGTTTTTTATGAAGAGCTAAAATTTGCCGATTATCATGGCTATTTAGCCGTTGCAGAGCTGGATTTGGAAGAAGGGAAATTAATTAATGCCAAGACAATCCTAAAGCTGGATTATCATTTATCCTATCCGCAAGTGTTCACAGAAAACAACCAATTTTATATGATCCCCGAAAGCGCTGATAATCACAGTATTGACTTATATGAATGCACTTTATTTCCTTATCAATGGCGCAAAAAACAAGTTTTAATTGATAATATTCAAGCAGTTGATAGTACGCTATTAAAACACCATAATTCATGGTATCTCTTCATTAGTGAAAAAGTGAAAGGTGCAAGTTATGATGATGAGTTATCGATTTATAAAACCAGTGACCTATTCAATATTCCCTTTGAAAAACTTTATGAAAAACCCGTTATTACCGATGTTTGTAATGCGCGCATGGCAGGGAGGTTTATACAGCGCAAAGGTGAGCTATTGCGCGTTTCACAAGACGGGGGAAAGCGTTATGGTTATCGCGCTAATCTCAATAAAGTATTACAAATAGAAGGGGGGTATGAAGAACAAAAACTAGAGAGAGTCACCATCGGGAGGAGGGCGCTTGGCTTTCACACCTACAATGAAGATCAAGGCGTTGCGGTAGGCGATCAATTAATCGCACGTTTTGATTATTATTCATTAAAACGTTTTATTGGTGGTAATTTAAAACGAGTGCTGTTTTCTTAAAAGGGTTGTTTGCCCGTTTTAGCATACACAAACAATCCGCCTCTTTATAAGCCTTAAGTACGGATTGTTACTGTCCCGCTTGACGTTAGTCGTTTAAAACAACCACATATAACTAATGGCTAAGGTCGAGAATAATAAAATAACAGCAATGATGGTACTTGTTTCTGGCATGATGAAATCCTTTTAGGGGTGATAAGATAAAATGAGAGATTCTATACGATGGATAACGAATCGCTTGTTGTTTAGGGGGAAGTTACATCCTTCCCAAAATAGATTTCTGAAACAGCATTTTCCCCGCATATCGAGCGCCATATCGGGTGAAATGCCAGCCATCATAAGAAAATAGACGCAGATGATCAGTAAAAACAGGGCATCTTTTATTAGAGCCACACAGTAGTTTAGTTTGATCAACAAAGATCATGCGTCCTTTAATGCGTTGACGCAAAATGGTATTTATTTTTTGCACATCAGGATCAACATCATT
>JAGLDQ010000002.1 GCA_023145535.1 Cocleimonas sp.
CAATGCTTCACTCATTTAAAAAATAATCCTCCAAAGGAAACGGCGAGAGGGGAAATGGCGCGACCATGCATAAGTTCTTATAAGATTGTTTTCAGGCGATGATAAAGGCTCACGGAGTCTTTGGCTAAACACAAGATTAAGGCTTGAGATTGCGGCTGAGAAGCCAAATCCCTGTAATGCGGCACAAATGTCATACTTAAAAGTATACGGCAATGAATAATTTAAAAAAACTATCGTTTCGCTCTTTTCTTAGCGGTTTTTTTCACTTTTATTTTTTTAGGCTTAGTGTTGCGATCGTTTTTGTTATCATCATTTATATGGGTTTGGCTCACTTTATTTTTTCGTCCTGCGCGTCGCTGACTAGCCACTTTATCAATCAATGAGTTACGTTTCAGCACCTCAAAACCAGGTCGTACGATGCGTTTGATCCGCTGTCCGATAAGGCGCTGTATAGCATCTAAACTGCGCTCCTCCTCACGGCTCACAAAGGAGATTGCATGGCCTTTATTGCCTGCACGCCCTGTGCGTCCGATACGATGCACATAATCTTCAGCGAGATAAGGAAGATTAAAATTCACCACATATTCTAGCCCTTGAATATCTAACCCTCTCGCGGCGACTTCAGTTGCGATTAACACTTGTATTTTGGCCGATTTAAAATCAGCTAAAGCACGTCGACGTGCGCCTTGGCTTATGTCCCCATGACAAGTAGCAACAGGATGTTTCTTTAATTTAATTCGTAATTGTTCGGCTTGCTCTTTAGTGCTGGTAAAAACCAATACTTGAAACCAATTGTATTCTTTCAGTAATGCCATGAATAAATCAATTTTACGGCGTTCTTCAACGGGATAAACAACATGATCAACCGTATCTGCCGTGATGTTTTCTTTACTGGCTCGAATTTCTAAATGATTTTTTAACAACTTATGTGATAGTTGATTCACCGACGGGGAAAGGGTGGCGGAGAATAATAAAGTCTGACGTTTGCTTGATGTGAGTTGTAATAAAGCTTGCACATCGGCAATAAAGCCCATATCCAACATACGATCTGATTCATCTAAAACAACAAATTCGACGGATGATAAACTCACATTGCACTGTTCAATGTGTTCTAGAATACGCCCAGGTGTTGCGATTAAAATATCGATCCCAGATTTTAGCTTTGCCTGTTGTCCTCCCATTTTAACACCGCCATACACCGCAATAATACTCAGCGGAAGGAATTGGGCATAGTCACCGATAGTATGCGACAGTTGCTCGGCAAGCTCGCGGGTCGGCGTAAGGATTAAAACACGAGGATTCGTTGATTGTTGATTATTACGGGGTTTATCCAATAATTGCTGCAAAATAGGAATTGCAAACGCCGCTGTTTTGCCTGTGCCTGTTTGTGCGATGGCAAGAATATCTTTACCACGACGAGCAGGAATAATCGCTTGCTCCTGAATCGGGGTCATCTGACGATAGCCACAAC
Organism: Cocleimonas sp.; assembly: GCA_023145535.1. Classification (GTDB taxonomy): domain Bacteria; phylum Pseudomonadota; class Gammaproteobacteria; order Thiotrichales; family Thiotrichaceae; genus JAGLBW01. The sequence goes on from JAGLDQ010000002.1 coordinate 1,472, forward strand.
GATCAATGGCTTTTTGAAGATTCGGGGCTAAGTCTAATGATGAAAAAATCATGGGGTATTCCTTTGTGCAGACCGTATAAGGTGTTTAATTATTTTTATCTGCGCTTTTTTCCTTTGACTACACTGGAGAAAAACCAAAGCGCGTGGAAGGAACGGGAATGAGTCAGTTGGCACGATAAAATCAGCAGGGGAGTATATAGGATTTACCCGAGTAACGCTGTGTTAAAACGCGTGCGATCTCGTACGATGGGGTTTAATCGATTTGATACTGCAAAAAATTATTCATTTTCTGTCTCAATATGGCCTTTCTCCAATATAATTGCCGGGTGGATTGTAATTGCATACCCAAAGCTGTGATTTATCAGGGCAAACAGCGATGGCACACCCCACGGCTTGCGTTTCACGCCAAACTATCTGGGTATAGTGTCCACATTGCGCTCCAATACGACAACGATTGTTATTATAGTTGTAGTCGGCATCCTCATCAGCCCATGATTTTATCACCTCGCCAATACTAATTCGCTGTAGCTCAACCTTGCCATCTGACCAACGCTTTGGGCTAGCCCAGAATAAATTCTCGCCATAAATTTGTTTAAAAGGGCCCGCATGATGAGGGCGATGTTTCATATAACAGTTTTGTGTGTTTGCTTGATGATTAGCCCATTGCTGGGCGTAGTGTGCTAGTTTATTTGACCAGTGCAGCGGTTTTAAACCTAATTTTGCACGTACAGAATTATGGCTTGTTAGTGTACCTCTAAAGGAGGTTGGTACGGCATTAACGATGGGTAGAGCTATCCGTGTATCACTTACTTTTTTTCTTGGGCTTGAGCTACAGGCCAGCAGTGTAAAAAGGGCTAAAAAGAGAAATAGGTAGTTAGTCATTAAGGGGTTTCATTTTTTATTATTAATTTTATTTTGGCTATCAATCTTGTTGCTCAGTCTGGTTACTCTGTTGTTCTGGGGTCTGTTGTATAATGAGTCTTTTACTATCAATTGCTTTTACTTTTTTCGCTGTTTCAGTCGATATGACACGGCATTTTCCTTTTTGGAAGATGAGCGCAAGCTTACCCTCGGCAAGTTGTTCTAATTGCTCTGCGCTGACATAAGCATATTTGACTTTGCTACCAATAATAAAGTTATAGCGCTCAGTCGCATTGTTAACATCTAGTAAATTTTCATTAACTAATCGACCTATTTTCATATTATTTTCTTTTTTTAGCAGTGCTGCTGCTTCTTTCGCTTTTTTTGCCTGTTGACGCTCTTTATTCTCCTCACTGGAACGCTCGCGATAGAATTTTTCTAAATCGGTTCGCTCCCGTTTAGGTTTGTTTTTTTTCTTCTGACTCGTCTGACTCGCTTGTTTACGATGGGGTTGGGTTGTTTTTTTATTGGGCTTGTGTCGTTTAGGTTTCTCTTCAGATTTTTTAACTTGTTCTTCGGTAACAAGTCCCGCTTTGAATAACTGGTCGCGCAATGAGCTCATAGTAATATGTGTTTTTATGAATTAAAAGAGTGGGAAGTTTATCAATGTACAACAGCACATGGCAAGTTCGCCTAATAACTTAAGGTTTAAAGAGTGGCATTCTTTAACGATTCAAAACGTAGTTGATACTTTCGTAGCCTGTATGAAGCCTAATACTGGCTATAGAAGTATCAACTGACGCATGAAAGATGTCTAAATTTTCACAAATTATTAGAGTCGTCAGTACTTGATAATATAAACTAGAAAGATAGGTTTTACCCCGTATTCCGCATCCCCGCCGCAATGGCATTAATCGTCAACAATAACTCATCTAACCAAGGCGAAGATGCATTGTCTTGCTGTTCAATATGCTGTCGATGACGGCGCAACAAGGTAATCTGAATATGATTAAGCGGGTCAAGATAAGGCTCGCGACGTTCTAGGGTATATTGTAATAAAGGCGTTTCATCCATTAATTTATCCAGCCCCGCAATCTCTAAAATACAGGCAACGGTTTCTGTATATTCCGCCTTAATTTTTTCATATATTTCGGCGGAGCGTTTTTGATCACTCCATAGGCTTGCGTATTCTTTTGCGGTGTCCATACGGGCTTTAAACAGTGCCATTTGCACGTTACTTAATAGCGCGCGGAAGAAAGGCCATTGCTGGTACATTTCTTTGAGTAGTTCAATCCCATGTTCCTGCTTAAACCCTTTTAATGCACTACCAATGCCATACCAAGCGGGGAGCGTGTGACGTGCTTGCGCCCAGCCAAAGACCCACGGAATGGCACGAATGGAGCTTTTTGAACGGACGACTTGTTTACGATGCGATGGACGTGAGCCAATATTAAGCTGTCCGATTTCTTGTACGGGAGTGTTTTCGTAGAAATAATCTTGGAACCCCTCAGTAAAGTCAGTTAAATCGCGGTAGCTTTGCTCTCCAAGCTCTGCAATTTGGGACATGCTATCAAGATACTTCTGATCAAATCCTACATGCGGTTTAACAATAGACTGGGTGCTTTTAAGTAGCCCTGTAATCCCTACGCCTAGTTCATAACTCGC
>JAGLDQ010000020.1 GCA_023145535.1 Cocleimonas sp.
AATAAAAATAGCAAGGCGCTATTGCTCACTGTGATGACGCTGTTTGCATTGCTATTTGTGGGAAATGCAACGGCTAATTCGGCTCAAAAAGAGTTGCTCAAATTGGCGGATAAAAAGGCAAGCGGTGAATATGTAAGAAGTCGTTTTTTAAAAGCGATGACTGAAACTATTAACCCTGAGGGGAGCAAAAAGGCGTTAATTATTGGCGATAGTCATGCACAGGATTTTCTTAATAGCGTATTGGAGAATGATTACTTAAAAGACTATCAAATTACGACGCGATATATTCCAACGCGTTGCCAGATTTATTTAGGCGAAAATCATGAACAATTGATTGCAGAAAAGGATAAGTCTTTGTGTGAAAAATCAGATAATTTATCACAAGTGAAAGATGAAATTGCCAAAACAGATCTCGTTATTCTTTCGGCTAAATGGAGAAAGTGGGCGGCAGAAAAATTACCGCAGACGATTCAAAACATGGGCATCACAGAAAAGCAAAAGCTAGTGGTGGTTGGAGTGAAAAGCTTTGGCAGAGTCTCTATTAGAAAATACCTGCGTATGTCAGATGACCAACTGCGTAAGCTACGCAATGAGATTGATGGTAACCAAAATGAAGTGAACGAAATTATGAAAAAAAATATGAGCAAAGAGGTGTTCGTTAATACGCATCAGCTTGTTTGTGGCACAACATTGACCTGTCCACTCTTTACTGAAGACTTGAAATTGATTACTTTTGATGGGGGGCATCTAACCCAGCAAGGTGCGCAGTATGTTGGTAAAGCTTTGTTTCAGGGAGCAGTGTTGAGCAGTCTCAAGTAGACATCTGATAAGCGGTAGTGACTATGGATAGCAGTTGTTTAAATATATCGCTATATTAAGTTTTAATTATCTATTCAGATAAAAGCTTTAGGATGTTTGACATTATCGTTTTTGGGCAAATAAAAGCGGCTAGCTTTGTTGATGTTGTACATCTTTACTTAATAGGGGAATATATGAAAAAGCTAATCTACGCCATTATCACCGCTGTGTTAATTCTATTAATGTACCCAATAGAAGGGATGACTTAAAGAAATGAAGAGCTGATCAGACAGCATTCGCGGTGAAAAGTTGGTCTAAATGGTTTCTTTGCATCTATATCGCTTTCTTGTTACGTATTGTCAGAGACCTTTTGTAAGTTTAATAAAGTATTGCGTTACACTCGCATTTTTATTGTCCGTTAAAATAAATTGAGTTAAATAATAATGTTAAATATTTCAAAGAGCAGTCTAGGGTATAAAGGTATAAAACTAGTTTCATTGTTAATGTTTTCGCTCAGTTTGAGCTTATTAAATGGCTGTAGTGTGAGCTATGGAAATGTAAAGCTAGAAAGTGGTAATCGCCCTGTCGCGCGTATTTTAACGAATAAGCAAAAGAAATCTATCAATGGTTTAGCCAGAACATTAAAAGCACTTGGGCCTAATACGAGCAAGGCAGAGGCGGATGCGATTGCCTATGATGCGATTGTCTATCCCATGATTTTAGCGAATCAATATAATCTGGTGTATCCGCCCCAGTTACAAAATATGTTAGTTAATGGGAAACGCCGTGATCGGGGTTTATGTTGGCAATGGGCGGATGATATGACCGCTCATATGAAAAAGAAAAATCTAAAAACCTTTGATTTGTTAAGAGGTACTGCCAATAGAAGGCTTAAAAATGAGCATAATTCATTGGTCGTTGTGGTTAAAGGTGGTAGTTTTTACTCAGGTATTTTACTTGATCCATGGAGAAACTCAGGGGATCTTTATTGGGAAAAAGTGACTAAAGACGAAGATCCACAATATACGTGGCATGAATTTGTAAATTAAGATGAAGGGTTTGTTTGAGCTGACCGTTTAGCGTAAACCGATTGAAAATAGCACAGTGAAGGATTATTTTTGAAATTGAAATACTAGTCTGTAGAGATATAATGTCGTCTACGACGAATAGTCTCTCTAGAACACTTGTAAGTTCTGGATACAATCAAAAATAAATAAGGAGTTTGTGATGCCAGTTGTCGCTAGCAAATGCACTTTTGAAGAAATGAACAACGCTATTTCTAACCCAACTTTTGCCGCTGTGGCTTCTATTGCCCTTATACTGGGTCTGATTTCTATTTCAGGTGTAATGGAAGATCCGCAAAAGCTTAAGAATGTAGTTGAATTGGTTCAGAGTAAAGTTCAGGTTGGTTCGGTTATGAATGTTGATTATTCTCCTGCTCTATCGAATCATTAATCATACAATTATAAACGGGTTAAAGAGAGTGTGCAGGTGCATCCTATTTTATGAAGGATAGCGAATGCCATCAATATCAAAAATAGGATGCCCGTTTTATTACGGGTTGCAGTTCGCTAATGAGTCAGAACCGCCACCACCAATACAACGGTCAGATCCAGCGCCTCCATTTAATTTATCGTTATCATTACCACCATAGAGCTTATCGCGGCCTTGATTACCATCAAGTCGGTCACGTCCATTGCCTCCATAAAGCTTGTCATGTCCGCTATTGCCACTAATACGGTCATTGCCATTACCACCATAGATTCGATCAGCACCGCTCTTACCTTTAATAGCATCATTGCCATTACCGCCGTAGACGCGGTCATTTCCAGCGCCTGCGTCTATCGTGTCATGTCCTGAGCCGCCATAAATTCTGTCTCTTCCACGGTTACCTTGGATATTATCGTTACCAATGCCGCCATAAATGGCATCATGCCCATTGCCGCCATAAAGTCGATCAGCACCACGCCCTCCAAAGAGTTTATCTTTGCCTTGGTCACCATAAAGTGAATCATTACCAGAACCGCCCCAAATAGCATCTCTGCCACGATTGCCATGAATGGTATCGCGTCCTGCCCCCCCGCAAATAACATCATTACCACCATGACCATTAACGACATCATTACCTGCTCCCGCCCAGATGACATCGCTACCATTGGTTCCGTTGATATAATCAGCAGATGCAGAGCCCCAGATAGTGATTCTCTTGCCTTGACAATACTTAGGCGCTCCTGAAGGCTTATAGTTTGTTTGCGTAGCAGAGGCGCTTTGTGTGCCAATAAAACCAGCGAGTGTGATCAATGAAATTGCAATTTTTGCTGTTAATAGCTTATTTTTTAACATAATAAAAATCCTTTTTATTTTAATGAAATATACTCTTTGCCGTTAAAAATCCCCTGCATGTGATGCGCCTACTTTGTAAAGAATAAATGAGCAACAGAGTCATTTTCTTTCAGTCATTTTTCAAGATGACTATTGACAACATTAGACGTATTAGATTTTGGGGGCTGTTTAAGTTTAACGACAAGGACTATATAATCTTAATTACGCAATAATTAAGATCTCCCTCGGAGCTTATTTTAGAATTGAAAAAGTCGGGTGAAATCAATTTTGGAATGATTTGATTTTCAATCAAATGGGGTAAATAGCCGTTGGTATTGAACGAATTTGATTTAAAAATAAGTCATCATAGAATGGATTGCCGTTGTTTCTCTGTTCTTGGAATGGACTCCAAATTAAAGATTCTCTAAATCAAGTTCAAATATATCTATCCGATAAAACCCGCGAGAATTTCCCTAGAGAGTTATATCTTTACTCAAGTCAGAGCCTCTTACAGCATTGATTACAAAAGTAATTATGCTATTTCAGTGTGGATTTTTTCTATCCAAACCTTATAAGCTCATGCGCGTAGGGTTATAAAAATAGCTCAATATATTTTTTATTGTTTAAGTAGCGCTTGATAAGGAAAGAGGTGAGATAGGGATTGATCGCGTTGATGTGACGCTTTATCGTTTGGCAACGTCTCATTACTACCTGAATGAGCGCGCTATTTTCATTATACTGCCACTAATCCCTTTATATGGGGATGACTTTCATAGTCAATCAGTTCAAAGTCATCGATAGTAAAATCAAAGATAGAAGATATTTCAGGATTTATTTTCATTGTGGGTAGCGTGTATGGCTTACGGCTAAGTTGTCGCTCGGCTTGTTCCATATGATTGGAGTATAGGTGTGCATCACCCAAGGTATGTATAAAGTCTCCTGCTTTTAAGTTGGTTACCTGAGCGACCATCAAAGTTAATAATGCATAGGATGCAATATTAAACGGTACGCCAAGAAATATATCAGCACTGCGCTGGTAAAG
>JAGLDQ010000200.1 GCA_023145535.1 Cocleimonas sp.
CGCCATTTAGAATGCATATCCTGCGTATTACTTCTTTGTTAGGTGTTATTGAATCTATCATTAATCTTTGTCTAAGTGATCTTAATGTTAGGTATTTTTCTATAAATATATCAGGGTGTATAGTAATAATATGTCAAATAATAAATCAAAAATAGTCACAGCGGAAAGTGCTAAATCATCAGCAAAACTTTTCAATTATGGGAATATTTTGTCTGTTCTTATCGCTCCTCCATTATTTATCTTTTGGTTTGGTGCTTCAATTGCTTTCTATGCGATGTTGCGCCATCATCCAAATGAACGAGTTGGTTACTTTACACAAGTTGCTGCTTATCAGTACTATGCTTTAGCAGGGCTATTAGTTCCATTATTTACATTTGCGCCAAAAGGGATTACTTTTTGGCTGATAATATGGGGGATTTACATTGTAATCTTGGTTCCATTGGCCATAATGCAGCTAATTAAAATTAATCGTGAAGAATGGAAAGATGTCCCAATTGAGAAGCAACAGCACTGAAGAACAGTTAAAAGTAGAACCAACAATCTTACGAACAGATTGGAATATTGATGAAGTTGAAGCGCTATTTTCACTTCCATTTACAGATCTTATTTTTCAGGCGCAGAGTACGCATAGACAAAATTTCGATCCTAACTCTGTTCAAATCAGTACCTTATTAAGTATTAAAACAGGCGCATGTCCTGAAGACTGTTCCTATTGTTCTCAGAGCGCGCGCAATGACACTTCGCTAGAGCGAGAAAAACTGCTTGCACTTGACAAGGTTGTTACGGCAGCGAAACAAGCAAAGGACTCTGGTGTTACCCGTTTTTGCATGGGGGCCGCATGGCGTAATCCTACTGAGAAAAGTCTTGATAATGTTATTGAGATGATTGAAGCAGTTAAAAATTTAGGCATGGAAACCTGTGTAACGCTAGGAATGCTTGATGTGAAACAAGCACATCGCCTAAAAAAAGCAGGCTTAAATTATTACAACCATAATCTTGATACCTCTCCTGAATTTTATGGGACTGTCATTAGTACGCGTACCTATCAAGATCGCCTAGATACCATACAGCATGTGCAAGAGGCAGGAATCAATGTCTGTTCTGGGGGTATATTAGGAATGGGGGAAACGCGTCATGATAGAGCAAGATTATTGCAAGAATTAGCGAATTTATCCCAGCATCCTGATTCAGTGCCAATTAATGATTTGGTACAGGTTCAAGGTACGCCGCTTGATGGGATTGACCGACTAGACTCTTTTGAGTTTATTCGCACCATAGCCGTTGCACGTATCTTAATGCCAAAATCTTACGTTCGTCTTTCTGCGGGTCGTGTAGATATGAATGATGAAATGCAGTCGTTATGCTTTTTAGCGGGAGCTAATTCTATTTTTTATGGAGAAAGATTGTTAACCACTGATAACCCTGTTGAAAATCATGATGATGTGCTTATTCATAAGTTAGGGATGAAGAAAGAAAAATAGGTGTTTCTTCATTTTTGTGAGAGGAAGATTTAACAGCGAAATACATAACTTTTAGGCTGCTTCTTTAGCGGCATACTCCCCCATTTTATTATTTGTTAAGGGAGGTATTTCATGGGCCAAATTAAAATTGCTGGAGTCCTAGTGGTGTTGCCTTTTTCTTTCCACCATGCGCCTGAAAGTTTTAAATTCTTTTGAATAATTGATGTTACGGACTAAGCAAAATCTCTACTAAAATATAATAGCATAATGACAAGGATTATTTTATGAGCAAAGAAATTATTTCCACTGATAAAGCCCCGCAAGCCATTGGCACTTATTCACAGGCAGTCAAAGTGGGTGATACTGTTTATGTTTCAGGACAAATTCCGCTCATCGCTGAGACAATGGAATTAATCGATGGTGATATTGCCGAGCAGGTAAGACAAATTTTTCGCAATCTAACAGCCATCGCAGAAGCAGCGGGTGGATCATTGGAAGACTACGTCAAACTCAATGTCTTTTTAACGGATCTTGGAAATTTTGCGACGGTTAATGAAGTGATGGCGGAGTTTATCCAACAGCCTTACCCTGCACGCGCTGCCGTTGGTATTGTCGCACTTCCTAAAGGCTGTGAGGTTGAAATTGATGGCATTATGAGTTTGGAAAAATAATGCCCATAACAGCACTCTATCCTGGCACATTTGACCCGATCACCAAAGGTCATGTTGATCTAGTTGAACGTGCTACACGACTGTTTAATAAGGTTATTATTTCTATTGCAGAGAATAAACGTAAAAAACCTTTATTTAGTCTCGAACAAAGAATTGAATTTGCACGCACACAATTTGCGGATAATCCTCAAGTAGAGGTGATGGGGTTTAATACTTTGCTAGTGGATTTTGCACATCAACAAAATGCCACGGTATTAGTGCGCGGCTTACGTGCCGTTGCTGATTTTGAGTTTGAGTTTCAACTAGCGAGTATGAACCGCCACCTTGCGCCTGATATTGAATCTGTTTATCTCATGCCTTCCGAACAATATGCTTTTATATCCTCATCATTAGTGAAGGAAGTTGCACGCTTGGGGGGAGATGTTACAAAATACGTTTCTCCTGAAGTCTATTCCGCTTTGCAATCACAAACAGTGAGCTAACTTCCAGAGAAGGGCTTGCTCGTCCAAAGTATAAAACAGGCTAGAAAAATAGACCATCTATGGGTCAGTTGAGCCTTTTTATACGATGTTTTAGTTAAACAAATTGATAACCTACATTAGTTACCTCTATTGATTAACCAAAATAGCCCCATATTGATATTCCATAATGAGTTTATTTAATCAAGACTCTATACTGTATCAATTTGAAATAATTAGGATAGTGAACTTGCTGTTTTACTGTACTAGACCAAATTTAATCTAAGGAGCCACGTTATGGCCTTATTTATTACCGATGAATGTATCAATTGCGATGTTTGCGAGCCAGAATGCCCCAATGAAGCTATTTTTATGGGCGATGAAATCTATGAGATCAACACTGAGTTATGTACAGAGTGCGTAGGACACTATGCTGAGCCTCAGTGCGTAGAAGTCTGCCCTGTCGATTGTATTCCAAAAGATCCTGATAATGAAGAAACAGAAGGTGAATTACAGCTAAAATATGAAGCACTGATGGCCGCTGAATAATCGGCATGTTAATCACACTCTCACCATCAAAAGGACAAGATTTTGACGTTGCATTACCAACGTCAATGCATACTCAGCCTCGTCAACTGGATGACTCTCAATTATTGATTGATGCGTTAAAAAAGTATGATGTGGCTGAAGTTCGCCAAATGATGAGTGTCAGTGAAAATATCGCCACTCTTAATGTAGAACGTTTTCACACTTTTACGCGTCCTTTTAACCAAGATAATGCTAAACCTGCCTTATTTGCCTTTAAGGGTGATGTTTATAGCGGGATTGAAAAAGATCAATACAGTGAAAATGATTTAGCATACGCGCAACATCATTTACGCATACTCTCTGGTTTATATGGTGCTTTGCGTCCTATGGACTTGATTCAACCCTATCGTTTAGAGATGAAAACGAAACTAGATAATCCGCGTGGAGCGAATCTTTATCAATTTTGGGATGAGCGCATTACCGACAGCCTAAATAATGATCTTGAAGCACAACAAGAAGCGACGCTGATTAACTTAGCCTCAAATGAATATTTCAAAGCGGTAAAACCAAAAAAACTACAAGGTCGCCTGTTGAATATCGCATTTAAAGAAACCAAGGGTGATAAAACCCGTGTGATCGCTATTTTTGCCAAACGTGCGCGTGGCATGATGACTGATTTCATACTGAGAAACCGTATTGAACACGCCGAAGATTTGAAGGAATTTAATCAAGCGGGCTATGCGTACTCACCTGCTGCATCGACAGAGAATCAATGGGTTTTTACACGTTTGCAGCCTG
>JAGLDQ010000201.1 GCA_023145535.1 Cocleimonas sp.
AACGGGTTTAAGCATTGTTGTTGCAAAATATCAATGAGCGCATCAAACGCTTGTGTGTTACCCGATTGAATATGCGAACGATAAACCAATAACACCGCCACCGCTTGGTCAGATTGCCACTGTGTTTGCCAATCCGCTAGACTTGCTTGCTCAATCTGCGGGTGATAAATCCACTCTTTAGGCAGAGCGCGAGGTTGCTCCCAGCGTACCGCCAAACCAAAAAAATGATTTGCCAGCCATGCCAATAAATTCTCCGTATTACGCTGACCTGCTTGGCGTAAATAATGCCAGCAACGCAAACAATCCGCCTCATCCACGCTGCTATTTGCCATTAATGCTTTATCTATTTGATCATCCCCTGGAATAATAATCAGTGGAATAGTGCGCTGTTGGCTTAATTGTTTTAACTGCTCCACGCCATAGCGCCAATAAGATTCCCCGCCTAATAACGACACAATAATGAGTTTGGCAGACTCCAATACACTATCCGCATACAGATCAAAAGCCGCAGGTTTATTTAAGTGGATTAAATTAGCAAGGCGAATCGAAGGATAGTGTTCAGGGAGCTGGCTGATGACCTGTGATAAAAGTGCTAATGAACTATCTTGAGCCGATAGAATAATGATGTCAGCGGTGCTTTGCTGTAGATCAATAATCCCCTCTTCATCGGTGAATCCCCCTGGTTTTGCGGCGAGTAGGTGCATAAAGGTAATCCAAAGTAGGAATTATAGGGGATTGGGGAAAATTCCAGATGATAATTCAATAATCCAATCGGTTAGCAAGGTAGCCCATATGGAGTTTGCCAAATACGGGCAACCCCACTGTTTTGAATGATGCCGAACTTATCTTCCAAAGTGAAAAGAACTTTCTTTAAACTGGCCTTTTGCTGTTGCCACATCACTTGGGTTAAGCGTACTCAGTATGCCTTGGAAATGTTTGCTCATTCCTGTCGCACCTTCTACCCCAATTCTACCAAGAAATTCAAATTCATCAATAGCGGTAAGAACACTTCCAGCAACAATGGCACCATCTCCTTGTTTAATTGCTGCATCTGCTTCTAATCCAGCTTTAGCAACTAACTGATATGAAATGGCGATGTTAGTACTCACTGGCATGTTTGTGCCAATAACTGCGGGGCTGTTTCTAAGGTATTTATCGGTGAATTCAAAGACCCCTTGATAGTTTCCCGCCAATAAAGCGTCATTGCCTGTCTGCGTCATCCCTTCGAGACTACCTCTAAAGGCATCTGGGTCGTTACTGCCCCCTATGGTAACGCCATTGATGTTGATAGAGCCACCGCTAATAACAGACTTTGGAGAGGCATCCCCTATTTTTGAGTCGGGATTTTTAAGCGTATTTATAAACTTTTGGGCATCACCTGCATTAACAGCCTTATTTTGTGGGCCTGAATTAATCGCTTCATGCCGTCCACGCGTAATCTGAGTATTTAGATCCAAAGTTGACATTAATATTCTCCAATGTTTAATAATAAATAGGAATTTTTACGCCTCTAGGAATGAGGAGAGATAAAAATTCACAGAGAATAATGTAGTTTAAAGCCAGATAAATTATGTAAGAGCGCTATTATTTATAGATAAAAGGAGGTGATTATTGTATTAACGCGCCAAATAATCTATTTGCGTACTCACCCCTCCAAGATATTTTGAAAAAAATCTGAATCCATGAAAAAACAGTTGAATTATTTTATATCTAATTGAAAATTAGCGCAAAAAAACTAAAATAGGATGATTCAAAAGCTTGCCAAATAAGTAAATCATGGTCATCAGTGACGACTCGCGGATAAATAATTTTTTCACCCTCACTGTCACGCTATCGCTTGTCTTAGCTTGGTAGAAAGAATGTGAAAATATAAATTTTAAAAAAAAAGAAAAGGGTTTTAAAGGGTTTTAACTGACTGCAAACGGTTTGAGGGGTTGAGAAAAGCTGTGCTGAGTTGCCCTTGCGTTTTTTGTAGGCGCATTGCCACTAAACCCAAGGGAAACGGGGTAATCACATCACTGCAATACGGAATCAGAGTATCGTATCGCTGGAGCTTGCCGTTA
>JAGLDQ010000202.1 GCA_023145535.1 Cocleimonas sp.
TGGACGGTTGGACACGTACACTCAGGTGCATTAGGTTGGGTTGCAATGATCTCAATTGCTTCTTTTTATCACATGATTCCACGACTTTGGAATACAGAGATATACAGCGTAGGACTGATCAAGATTCACTTCTTCCTAGCAACCATTGGTACACTTCTTTATATCACGACCATGTGGGTATCAGGCATTGGTCAAGGTATGCAACTTCGTGAGTTTGATGAGTTTGGCAATCTGGCGAATACCTTTATCTCTACTGTAGAATTTATGCATTATCCCTTAATGGGACGCGCTATTGGTGGAATGTTCTTTGTTGCCGGTATGTTGTTGATGGTCTACAACGTTTACATGACTGTTCGTAGTGCTAAGCAGGAAGATCAAGCTGCTGCAACCGTTATTTCGAAAGCATAGAGACTAAGGAGATCAATAATGTTTAAACATGAAAGTATAGAAACGAACACAGGTCTGCTGATAGTCCTAACACTAGTAGCCATTGGTATTGGTGGTTTAGTTGAGATTGTTCCTCTGTTTTATATCGACGGAACGGTTGAAGAAGTTAAAACAGCTGATGGTAAAGACGCAGTTAGACCCTACACGCCGCTAGAGCTGCGTGGTCGTGATATTTATATCAAAGAAGGATGTTATAACTGTCATTCTCAAATGATTCGTCCTTTCAGAGATGAAGCATTGCGTTATGGTCATTATTCACTTGCGGCTGAGTCACAATATGATCATCCATTCCAGTGGGGATCAAAACGTACAGGTCCTGACCTAGCAAGAGTTGGTGGTAAATACTCAAATGGTTGGCATGTTAAGCACTTGGTTAAGCCAACAGCAGTCGTGCCAACATCCATTATGCCGAATTACCCTTGGTTACTTGAAAACAAGTTGTCTTTTGGTGATATTAAAGAGCGTATGCTAGCACTGAAACAAGTAGGTGTTCCTTACTCTTTCACGCAAATTGAGTTTGATGCGAATGTTGAGAAATTTGGTGAGAAAGTTGCCAAGACTCTTGATATAAATAAGGCAGATGAAAACTTGATGGCGCAAGCAAAGAAGATGAATACGGATGGTGATGCCGCTCGTATTACAGAGATGGAAGCACTTGTCGCTTATTTGCAAGTACTGGGTACTATGATTGACTTTAAACAACACGATGAACATGAGTTTATTCAGTTTAGATAAAAATCAGGCTAGGTACATTAATAGGGCTGATAGTAAATTAGGAGGTCGATATGTATGATTTTTTCATGTGGTTTACCGATCTTGGCAATAGCAAGATCGCAGCCTTATTAATATTCTTCTCGGTTTTTATAGGTATCATTTTATATGTATATACCAATAAAGATCGCAGCAAAAGATTGGAGTCGTATAAATACATTCCGTTTGATGATGAGCAGGATGAGACTCCAAATAAGGAAAAGGTAAAAGATAATGGCTGAAAGAGATCCGATTACAGGTGTAGAAACGACGGGACACGTTTGGGATGACACCTTACAAGAGTTTAACAACCCACTTCCACGTTGGTGGCTATGGGCTTTTTATGGAACGGTACTGTTTGCGATCGTTTATTGGACGATTTACCCCTCTTGGCCGATAGGAAAGTCGTACTTAAAAGGTGTTGGAAATACAATTACCTATACAACCGATGCGGGCAAAGAGGTCACGACTCACTGGAATACGCGCGCATTATTACGGGTTGAAATGGAAAGTGGCGAAGCGGCTATGGCGCAAAAAGCACAGCTAAAAAAGGTTGCGGCGGCTAGTTATGCGGACATAGCAAAAGATGCTGAAATGCAAGCTTTTGTACAATCCTTCGGTAAAGGTATTTTTGGTGATTACTGTGCGGGTTGTCATCAGACGGGTGGTGTAGGTGTTATTGGGGATTATCCAAACCTGAGTGACGATGCATGGCTATGGGGTGGTGATGCCGTTGATATAGAAAACTCCATCAAAAATGGTCGTATGGGAACCATGCCGGCACATAAAGGGACTTTATCAGACGTAGAAATTACGGATATTGCTAACTATGTTTTAAGTCTTTCAGGAGAATCTAAAGCAGTTGATTCTGCATCTAAAGGTAAGGCATTATTTGAAGGCAAAGGCGCTTGTTTTGCCTGTCATACCAAAGAAGCAACAGGGATGAAAGCACTTGGTTCTGCTAATTTAGCCGATCAAATTTGGACGGTTGCAGATGTTAAAGGGTTAGCGTCTGCTGAAGCTAAGCTAGAGGCGGTTAAATCAGTTATTGCTGATGGTATCAAGCGTGAAATGCCTGCATGGAAAACACGACTTGATGATACGCAAATCAAAGTGTTAACGGCTTATATTAGTTCATTTACAGCTAAATAATGGCTCTTTAAAACAATCCGCTATTGTCTAGTGGTTTGTTGAGTATTAGAAAGCACGAGCGGTTCTCTGTTCGTGCTTTTTTTTTGAAACTATCCATCTTGTCTCGTCCATACCCCTTTTGGACTGAGCTTTATTGCGTTTTCTTAAGGAAATAATAAGCACCGATATTTACGATGTATTGCATATAAACTATATGATAGTAGGTAGTGAAAATTATGAAAGAAACCCCCATACAATTTGTAGAATACAGTGAAGCGATACAGCCACGCTCTGTCAAAGGTCGTTTTAGAAATCTAAAATCTTATGTATTAGTGCTAGGCTATGCGGTTTTTTTTCTGCTTCCTTGGTTACGTTGGGAGCGTGCGATTGGTTCAGACCAAGCCATTATTTTTGATTTAGCATCATTACGCTTCTATATTTTTGATTTTATTGTACATCCGCAAGATATCTATTGGCTTTCAATTTTATTATTCCTTGCTGCCGTTTTTCTTTTCTTTATCACCACATTAGCGGGACGCGTATTTTGTGGTTATTTTTGTTTTCAAACCTTGTGGACAGATGCTTATCGTTGGATAGAACATACCATTCAAGGTGATCGTATTAAGCGCATCCGCTTAAATAAACAATCTTGGAACACAGAAAAGATTATTAAAAAAAGTTTGACCCATTTTTTCTGGATATTCCTCTCCTTTTTAACAGGGCTAAGCTTTGTTCTTTATTGGGGGGATGCCTTTGAGTTAACCGCGCGTTTCTTCACAGGAACAGCACCCGCGGCAGCCTATATTACAACCTTAATTCTGACGGCAAGTACTTATCTTGCCGCAGGATTTGCGCGTGATGCGATTTGTCGTCATGTCTGCCCATATTCTCGTTTTCAAAGTGCCATGTTTGATGAGAATACATTAATTGTTTCTTATGATTATATTCGAGGCGAAGCAAAAGAAGGGCGTGCAAAGCCAATCAAAGCTTTAAAAACACAAGAAGCGCGAAAAGAAGAAGGCGTTGGAGACTGTGTTGATTGCGGTTTATGCGTACAAGTTTGCCCAATGGGTATTGATATTCGCGATGGTTTACAAATAGACTGTATCCATTGTGCACTCTGTATTGATGCCTGTAATAATATTATGGACGCGCGTGGTTGGGAGCGAGGGTTGATTAAATATACCTCAGAAAACAATCTGCACGGAAAAAAGAATCAATATATTAATGTGCGCTCGGTTGGTTATGGAATAGCATCACTTATTTCTATTGGCTTGCTCTATATTAGTATTACCAGCAGTGCATTGCTTAATGTCTCTGTATCGCAAACCAGACAACCCCTTTTTGTTAGCCTATCGGATGGCAAAGTGCAAAACTCCTATAACTTTAGCTTTATTAACAAAACGAGAAAACCCGCGAAACTAGAGGTGTCATTAGAAGGGCTTGAAGGGGCTGAAATTAGTCTGGGACGGATTGAGAATATTGTCGTTAAAGCCGATAAATCGTTACGATTATTTGTAAAAGTTATTCGCCATCCAAATGAGTCTAATGTGCAACGAAATATGCCCTTTCGCTTTAAAGTTACGCCTGTTGAGGGAGACTTAAAAAAATCGGTGTTGATAGACTCGCAATTTATTACCCATTAAGGACGTTAAAAAATGAATAATATTAGTTTGCTGTACACCCTTGGCGGAGGAACTCTTCTTTCGTTTAGTTTGTTTTTCTTTTTTTACCTTGTGTTGAAATGGGAAGGAAAAAAAGCAGCATTTTTGGGTATTATTTTAATGTGGCTCATCTATTTTCCGTTAGCCTATTTATATTGGCCTGGGATTGATGTTTTTGCGATCCATTTTGTTTTTTACACCATGACGGGATATGGCTTAGGGATCATCACCAATGTGCGCTCAACACGCATGAGGATAGAAGGAGAAGAGACGCAAGGTGGTTGGTTTCATTGGGCGCCGGCGTTGATTGTCTTCTTCTTCTTGCTTTTAACGCTTCAAGAAGCAAATTTAATTACCAAAGCGGGTCTTTATAAGCCAGGTATTGTTGTCCATGACTTTCGTGAGAAAGAAAATCAATATAATGATTATCAAAAGCAACTTGCCAAGCAAAAGGAACGTGCTTGGAAAATTACAGGGGGGTGGGAAAAGCAACCATTACGTCATATTAGCCAGCCATTTATTATCAAAGCAGTCGATAAATCAGGTGTTGCTATTACAAAGGCAAACGTCACACTGGCGCTTTTGAGTAGTGCTAATACAGATGCCGATATGCAGATGGATCTTCCTGAAACAAGTGACGGTGTTTATGCTAAAGATATTGCACTACCACTTTATGGTGAGTGGTCGATATTAGTCACCATCACAAAAGATGAGGATGTGCATGTCATAAAAGGGACGATTGAAGTTGATCCTGAAAATTAAATCTAAGTGGATAATGACATGCAAGCGTGTTTTCATTGTGGTCTTCCTATCCCCAAAGGTTTTGATCACTCCGTTACTATCAATGATGAGCCGCGAGGGATGTGTTGTATTGGTTGCGAATCCGTTGCTAAAGCCATTGTCGAAAATAAGCTAGAAAATTTCTACCAGTTTAGAACG
>JAGLDQ010000203.1 GCA_023145535.1 Cocleimonas sp.
TAGAGATCATTTAATGGCTCTAAAAAATAGCGATCATCCAGAATGCGTAGACGACGAAAGATATATTCATCTTTATTATCTTTAGCGAAAACGTAAGAGCCATCATGATAAGCATTACTGGGGTCAATAATAATAATGCAGCCTGTCGCAAACTCGGGCTCCATGCTGTCATCTAAAGTACGCAGGGCAAAGGGTTCGGATTCAGAGCAACTACCGCCATCGTTCATATTTTGTTTAAAGGCATCTTGAATTTGTATTTTAGTTTCTTGCATGGGAGGTGTTCCGTTGATTATTTGTTGCGGCTAAATTCAGTCTCAGGTACATAGCGTTCGGGTACATACCAATTAAGTTTTTCATGCAGTTGCACCACATCGCCGATGATGGTTAGCGTAGGTGCGCGGACACCGGAGTCTTTGACGAGTTGTGGCAAGTTACCTACCGTGCCGACATGCACACGTTGATTACGCGTTGTCCCTTGTTCAACCAGTGCAGCAGGCATATCGGCTGACATACCATGCACTTGTAATTGTTCGCTAATAACACGAATACCCGTTAAGCCCATATAGAAAACAATCGTGTGATGTGGCTGTACTAATTGTTCCCAATTGAGATTAATCGTGCCATCTTTAAGGTGTCCTGTCGCAAAGGTGACGGATTGTGCATGGTCTCGATGGGTCAGTGGAATACCCGAATAACTCGCACAACCAGCGGCGGCAGTAATACCAGGAACCACTTGAAATGGCACATTATTCTCGGCCAAGGTTTCAATTTCTTCGCCGCCTCGACCAAAGATAAAGGGGTCGCCCCCTTTAAGACGCAATACGCGTTTGCCTTGTTTGGCTAAATCAACCAGTAAATCATTGATTTTGTCTTGCGGCACGGCGTGATTATCTTTTTCTTTGCCGACGTAATAGCGTTCGGCTTTATTATTTGCCATGGCGAGTATGGGCTGTGAGACCAGTCGGTCATAGACCATTACATCGGCTTGTTGCATTAAGCGCACGGCTTTAAAGGTAAGCAAATCAGGGTCACCTGGCCCTGCGCCTACCAGATAAACTTCGCCCATCGGATGTTTATCCTGCTCTTTTTCTAATAATTCGTCCAATAGTTGGCGCGCCATCGCATCTTGACCCGCATAAACAAGCTCCGCAAAAGGGCCAGATAAAGCGCTCTCCCAAAAAGCTTTGCGCTGTCTTTGCTCGGGAAAATGTGCTTTAACTTGAGTGCGATACTCTTCACTAATGGTCGCAAGATGCCCGCAGGCAGAAGGAATGAGACTCTCCAGTTTCATTCGCAAACGCCTTGCAAGTACTGGCGATGCACCGCCAGTAGAAACAGCAACGGTCACCGGCGAGCGGTCAAGCACTGAAGGCATAATGAAACTACTCTGTTCTAAATTATCCGCAATATTGACAGGAATATTTTTTTGATCGGCTAGTTTGCCTATTTGGATATTGACGCTAGCCTCATTCGTTGCCGCAAAGGCAATAAAACTATTGTCTAAATCAGACGATTCAAAGTGACGCGCACGATACATAATCTGCTTATCGGCTACTTTTTGTTGCAATGCCTCACATAACTGCGGTGAAATCAGGGTTACGCTTGCCCCTGATTTGAGCAATGCCTCTATTTTGCGGTTGGCAACAATACCACCGCCAATAACGGTACAGTGGCGGTTTTTAAGGGTAAGAAAAATAGGAAAATGTTTCATCGTCAGCTAACGTCTCCGAGACTTGGAAGGGGATTTTTTTCTACGTTTTTTTCGCACCTTATAGGTGGCAATATTTTTAATAATGTCACTATAAGGTATCTCTTCAATACGGTTATATTTCACTAGGGTTGCTTTAACAGTTTGATGCACATTAAGCACCATTTCTGAGTCTTGTGGGGCTGATTGAGTCAGGTTTTGCAGTCCTAGCAACCCCCCCGCTTGTACGCGTAACTCTTTATTATGCGGTACAGGCCCATCGATAGTTACTAGTTTAAGCGCAAAGCGGGCTCTATCGCGCATCGTGTTTAAGAGCAGAGTGCAATTTGCTAATGCGGTTGTTGAGCGACAAGCAATACCCTCACGAGTGGCAATTAAAAAGCGTCGCTTTAGTGAGCAATCACAACGACGGTTATTGATTGATTTCTCAAATACGCACCGATCAGGATTTAGCTCATGGTAGAGTTTACGGTATTGGTCTTCATCCATAGTAACGACTTCTTTAAACGACACATTTTCAGCTTGTTGATGCAGAATAAGCTATTTTT
>JAGLDQ010000204.1 GCA_023145535.1 Cocleimonas sp.
TTTTCCCACTCCATAACCACTGTTTCATCTCGTTTTTCCATTAGCATTTCTTCTGCGCCAAGTTGGGTAACGGCATGGGCTAGTTTAAACGTGATGCCATTATCAATCGGCACAGTCGCCCGCATTTCACGTGCATAATTACGTGCTTCTTTATACGCTTCAAATTCTTTTAGATATTCAAGGTTTTTAACAATAGGGGTGGGTTGGGTAATTTTAAAAACATAGTAAGGCATAAGGAACTCTCATCATAAACGGGGTTAGAGGATTATACAGATAACTTATTATGACATAAGTATATCAGTTTTTTCTAATAAAGGTTCAGTTAGTGGGTGTAATCGCCTACGCATGACTTTTCCCACTGACTCATTACCACTGAATATAGGGGTTAATGTGTTTTCTCCAAGCTGAGCCAATAACATTAATGCTAAAAATTTCTCCAAATAGTGTGTATCCAATGTTGCTAGCAATGTATTTAATGCTTCAGGATGCTCATTAGAGGGCGTTATAGCGTGCTTGGCTCGTTGTAAGGCAATCTCAATGGTATGTGCGCCACGTCTTTCTGCAAAAGGGAGGTTGAAAAAGGTTTTTATAGCCGTGAACAAAGAAATAACTACATCTTGATCAACAGGTTTATTCATTGCATTTTTTAGTGTTTGTAGCCACTTTTGTCCTTCTTCGGATAATACTTTGCACAGCGTTTCAGCATATCGATTATGATCATCGAGTAGTGTTTGTAATTGTTTTTTTAATACAAGGTAATGTTTAGAGGGGGGGAGTTCAAGGGGAATTTTTTTAGGATCAGCATGTAAAAAGCCAACATAATAAGGATTACGACGTTTAGCCCGTGTCCATAACGCCTTCTTTTGCTTATCACTAATGAGCGTGCCTTGTAGGCAGAGGCGCACCATATTGACGATATCAACCTGACGTTCTTCAAAGGGAAGAAATTCCATTAAAAACTCAGCCAGCTCCAGCCCTAGCTTGCCTGCAATAACATCAGGATATTCCATTAAACGCCGTGCAACTTCAAGGGTCGGATTTGCCCACCACGCTCGTACCCCGATCTCATGGTTAACCGAAGGGGAATAAACCACGGCAATAACCGCCTCAGGCTCGCCTAGCAGTAACATATGTTTCAATGTGTTATCAGCATGTCCCATGCGTGTCCATGTTTTTATATAGACAGGATAGCCCCCAGGAGAGCCGGTCGTTTTTAGCGATAACAGCTCACGCACCCAGCGCAAATATTGCTCATCACGCACGGTAGGATTAAGCGCAATTTTAGCCTCGCCTTTATCCGTCAGCGCATGAACCGTCATACTGCTTTCATTAATACGAATCGCTTTTAAAGGCTGCGCTAATAGCACATTAAGACGTAAGCTGTCAGCGTTGGATAGTTGCATTAAATGGCCTTCTCACTCTTCTTATAAAGCCTTTAGCCTAACGGGTTTTATAAGGATGTCTATAAGAAAGCCAAATAATTTTGTTTAAAAACTCAGCGTCCTCGCTTAAATGGGGAGTTGAAGTTTATTCTTTATTCTTTGCGTACCTTGCATCGTGATCCGTTTGTTTTAATCTACCGTCGCATCCGTCTAAATTCATCGGCAAAGCGCCTGCCTAGTCGAATCTGACCGTGTGTATTATAGTGAATCTGATCCGCTGCTTTTTGCAAGTCATCGGTCGTAATGTAATGCGTTGCACGTACTCTGCGGGCGAGTTGTTCTTGTGCGCGGCGTATTGTATTGACGGCCGGGCGATTGTTAGCAGGTGGGTTAATGCGTCCTAGAATAAAGGGGGCATGTGGGCTGTTGTATTCTTTACGCAGGTCATTAATAAACCGAGACATATTGCCAAGGTAGGCGTTTGCTGCTCGTGGGAAGCGTGCATCACGTTCGCCCTGCATCCAGATAAATCCTGAGACTTTTTTGCCGCCGTCTAATACTCGGGAGAGTTCTATTTGCTTTTTTAAAAGCGCATACAAGCTATTTCTAATGCGACTATCGGCCATGCGAAAGGATACACGCGGGTTCCATACTTTAGCCCAGTCATAAATAGAGGTGCCGCCAACGGCGAGTTTAACCATATTAAGTGGGCGGCCGGGGTAATAAGCGGCGATAAATTTTGCAAAGGCAACTTCAGGGCCGATTCGGCCACCTGGTTGTGCAGAAAAATTTGATAGACTGCCATGCTGATAAAAACTGACATTACGTGCTTTGGTTTTCATCCAACTGGGTAGTTCGCGAAATTTGCTCTCAGTCCATCCCGCCATATTTGATTGTCCAATGAGGACAAAAGTCATCGCTTCTCTTGGCATATCTGTGTCCTTTAATGTTACGGTAAGTTAAGTACTTTCCTTTTTAGCATTTGTTATTGCTAACTTATATAGACCAGTGATGCGGTATTTTCTATAAAATGTTTGTTATATCTGCAAATTTATTAACGCAGCATAATAAGTTTGATCCCTTTGCTGTTATCGGCACAAAAGAGGGTTTTTTGGTTGCTTGTTAAAACCGTACGTTCAGCCGCTCTGTCCGTTTTCAGTATTTTTAATAGACGGGGTTTTTTAGGATTCTCTATATTAACAACACGGATACCTGAAAATAAATCCGCTATAAACGCTATTTTTTCATCCTTAGATAAGGTAATGGAAAAGGCATTGTGTGTGTTGATATGACTTAGTTTTTTTGCTTGATTTAAGCGCCTAATGTCATAGATATTGACACCACCAATATTATCCGCAATATAAAGGGTGTGATTATCGTGAGATAGCGTCACGCTTTGCGATTGACCTGATGTTTTGATGGTGCTGATAGCGATTGGCTTGTGGGGGTTATTCACATCAACAATCACAACGCCATTACTCTGATCCGCAATAAACAAGGTGTATCCATTGTTAGAGAGTGTGATATTTGCACTGCCTGCTTTTGAGGGAATATTGCTGATTTGCTTTGGCTTGGCAGGGTTTCTAATATCGAGAACCGTGACACCATTTAGATTATCTGCAAGATAAGCGGTTTTATTATCAGGTGAGAGGGCAATGCCAAAGGCATAAGAAGGGGTGTTAAAACGATGCAATAACTTCAACGCATTGGGGTTGGATATATCAATAATATCAAGCCCTGCTGCGCCATTGGCAATATAGGCAATGTGCTCATTATGGCTTATCGCAATGGATTCTGCATTGTGAGTGGCGTTAAAGCGGGAGAGAAGCTTTACCTTTAAAGGTTGGCTAATATCAAACAATAAAACCCCTTCTTGACCTGAAGCGACTAAGGCATATTGTTCATTATTAAATAATACAATGTCATGTACTGAGCCTTTTGTGGCTATTTGTATTGTTTGTGTGATGCCCTGAAAAGGGGCCGCATAAAGTGCGGCAGGAAGAAGTAATACGCTGATCAAGCCTGTATTTTTTATTAAGTGGTTAAAATAAGCAGTAATAATTCGAAACAAGCGATTCATTCAAAGCCTCTGTTCTCGATGGAGA
>JAGLDQ010000205.1 GCA_023145535.1 Cocleimonas sp.
CTTTGACGTGCATCTACAAAATATAAAATACGGTTAGCATTTAGCGTACGGTAACGATAACGTAAAGCCGCTAAGTCGGTTGTGGCATAGAGATAACCACCATTTGATTTTTGTACAATGGCAGGCAAAATTTTATCATCCTTACCTTTAAGCTCATCAAGAAATACACATTGTGCGCCTTGATCTTCAGTGAGTAAGCCAGCGCTATCCAAATCAGTGATAACGTGTGCAAGATCGTCGTTATAGCGACTTTCAGGCATGACATCATTACGTGTTAGTAATACATTCAGTGATTGATAAACGTCATCGCAATGGCGTAAGGAAATATCAATAAACTGTTGCCATAGTGTTAGACAATGAGCATCGCCTGCTTGTAGCTTAACCACATAATCACGCGCCGTTTTTGCAAAGTCAGGCTCTGCATCAAAACGTTTTTTAGCCTCTCGATAAAAACCTTCCAGATCGGAAAGTTGCATTGAAAGTTCGCTTTCAGATGCCTGCACCGACTGCATCTGTGCGATCAGCATGCCAAACTGTGTACCCCAATCGCCTACATGATTTTGTGGAATGACGTTGTGGCCAATAAAGCGCAACACACGCACGATGGCATCGCCAATAATGGTCGAACGCAAATGCCCAACATGCATTTCTTTGGCAAGATTTGGACCAGAGTAATCGATGACAACGGTTTGTGGGTTTGTTACTTGATCAATATTTAGATTTTCATCATCAAGTGCTGCTTCAAGTTGTAAACGAAGCCACTCAGGTTTTAAGTGAATATTTAAAAAACCAGGCCCTGCAATTTCTACTTTGTCAGCAATGTCGGATAAATCCAAGAAATCCAGCACCTTTGTTGCTAGTTCGCGTGGATTAGTTCGTAACTTCTTTGCTGCTCCCATGACACCATTGGCTTGGTAGTGACCAAACTCAGCTTTATTGGATTGTTTGATAACAGCAGGCGTACCTTCTGCAACCCCTGCGCTCATAAGGGCAGTGGATACACGCTGATCGAGAAGTTGACGGATGTTCATGTGAAATGTCCTGAATACAGATAAAAAACCAGAGGGATTCTATAGTATAGCCGTTGCCTTTGAAACGTGATCTTTTTGCCTGTCGTTTTTCACTCTACAGATAAAGACCTCCCCGCTGTGATCAGGTAAAGAGAAGCGTTAGTTTTAATCTGTGTTTCTACGGTGTCCCTTGGCTTCAGCTTGCACTACATCGGCTATATTTCTAGCCAATTGCGCTGTTTCTGAGGGTGTGTCACCTTCAACCATTACCCGAATTAATGGTTCGGTTCCTGATGCACGAAGTAGAACCCGCCCGCGAGAACCTAATTGTTCCTCTGCTTTTGCCACCGCCTCTTGAATGGGTTGGTTTTTATTAAGATCAATTTTCTTTTGAATACGCACATTAACCAATGTCTGAGGGTATTTTGTCATGACTTGTTTAAGCTCGTAGAGACTTTTACCACTATTAACCATTGCACATAAAATTTGCAGAGCGGCAATAGTGCCATCGCCTGTTGGGATGCGATCCCGCACAATCACATGCCCAGAACCTTCACCACCAAGCAGTCCACCATGCTGACGTAATAACTCCATTACGTAGCGATCACCCACATTGGCACGGTGAAAATTTAATCCCATTTTTTTGATTGCTTGCTCAAGTCCTAGGTTGCTCATGAGTGTTCCAACCACGTTATCTCCTAAGGTTCCTTCTTGGTGCCGGTGTTGGGCGATAATTGCAATCGCTTCATCACCATCAACAACCGCGCCCGTATGGTCTATCATCATTAAACGGTCACCATCACCATCAAGTGCAATACCAATATCGGCACGGTATTGTTTAACGCGCTTAGTGAGTAGCTCAAGCGAGGTAGCACCACAGTTTTCATTGATATTAATGCCATCAGGTTCATTGGCAATCGTGATGATGTCAGCACCAAGCTCTTCAAAAACAAGCGGGCTAACCTGATAGGTTGCGCCATTAGCACAGTCAAGAACAATACGTAACGATTCAAGTGAAATATTGTTGGGGATAGCACGTTTGCAAAATTCGATATAGCGCCCCCCTGCATCTTCGATACGAATAACTCTCCCTAGTTTTTCGGAGCTAACGGTTTTAATCTCACGCTCAAGATAGTTTTCTATTTCTTCTTCAACCTCATCAGCAAGTTTAGTGCCTTCTGCCGAGAAAAACTTAACACCATTATCTTGGTATGGATTGTGTGATGCGCTAATGACAATGCCAGCAGAAGCGCGGAAAGCACGCGTTAAATAAGAAACGGCAGGAGTCGGCATGGGGCCGAGTAAACGCACATTTACGCCCGCTGCGACAAGCCCTGCTTGAAGTGCTGTTTCCAGCATATAGCCCGATATACGTGTATCTTTACCAATAACAACCAATGGATGCCCTTGCTTTGTTAAAACCTTACCAGCAGCCCAGCCAAGTTTTAATGCAAAGTCAGGTGTCATTGGCGCTTTGCCAATTTCACCGCGAATACCATCCGTACCAAAATATTTTCTGCTCATTATCGCTCCTTTTTTTATACTTAGACCCTGCATCTGTTCTAAATACGCAGTGCACAGAGGATCTAGACTATTTTCCTCTAGTTTATCAGCTTGAAGAGGGGTCGCAATTGTTAGGCGACCTTTGGCAAAAATTAAAGTGATGGAAAATTACAAGAATTCAGAGGAGTCACCAGTATGAATAAGGGTAAGTACTTTTCTGTGAATAAGTCACATTTGGTATCTGAATTTATAATTCGTTAATATTCAGACACAAAAAAGCGCAGATAAACTGCGCTTTTGATTTTGCTCGGTCTACAGAGTTGCTTAATGCAAACTTGCAGGATCTCCATCATTGACAGGAGCGTTTTCTTGATCCTTTTTTTCTGATTTTTTCTTATCATCAATCGGCGTGTCATCAGACTTTAATGCGCCAGAGTTAGTATCATCATCACTCCAGTCTTCAGGTGGTGGGGGGGTGTCGCCTTTCATAATGGCATCGATTTGCTTGCGATCAATGGTTTCATATTTTAATAACGCTTCTGCCATGACATGCAACTTATCCATATTGTCATTTAATATGTTTTCAGCGCGCTGATAGTTATTGTCAATAAAAACACGAACTTCGGTATCAATTTCATTCGCGGTATCATCAGACATATGTGACGGTTGAGATCCTCCCATGCCTAGATAGTTTTCATTTTGATCTTCAGAGTAGGCAAGTGGGCCTAATTTATCAGAAAGTCCCCACTTAGTGACCATATTACGTGCTAGTTCTGTTGCACGCTCAATATCATTCGATGCACCTGTGGTTACATTCTCTTTGCCAAAAATAAGCGCTTCTGCTAAGCGCCCCCCATAGAGTGACGATATTTGGCTTTCTAAGTATTGTTTGCTATAACTAAAGCGGTCTTCTTCTGGCAAGAACATGGTAATCCCCAGTGCGCGACCACGGGGAATAATAGAGACTTTATAAACCGGGTCATGGTCTGGGACGTTAAGCCCAACAATGGCATGTCCTGCCTCGTGGTAAGCGGTGTTCTTTTTCTCTTTTTCACTCATCACCATTGACTTGCGCTCAGCGCCCATCATGATTTTATCTTTGGC
>JAGLDQ010000206.1 GCA_023145535.1 Cocleimonas sp.
GGTGGGCAAACACCACTGAAATTAGCCGAAGGCTTGGAAGATGCAGGAACCCCTATTATAGGCACATCTCCTGATGCCATTGATCTTTCCGAAGATCGTGAGCGTTTTCAGCAGATGATGCATAAGTTAAATTT
Source organism: Cocleimonas sp. (assembly GCA_023145535.1). Lineage (GTDB taxonomy): Bacteria > Pseudomonadota > Gammaproteobacteria > Thiotrichales > Thiotrichaceae > JAGLBW01. Next base: position 135 of record JAGLDQ010000206.1, read on the forward strand.
AAGACAGCCACCTAATCGCACCACAACGAATGTAGAGGACAGTGCTGCTTTGGCCAAAGAAATTGGCTACCCCTTAGTCGTCAGACCTTCTTTTGTCTTGGGTGGGCGCGGTATGGAAATTGTCCATACTGAAGAAGATTTACTGCACTATATGGAAACCGCCGTTAAAGTGTCTAATGATGCGCCTGTGTTATTAGATCGCTTTTTAGATGATGCCATTGAAGTAGATGTCGATGCCATTTGTGATGGTAAAGATGTCCTTATTGGTGGCATTATGCAACATATTGAGCAAGCTGGCGTACACTCTGGTGATTCCGCTTGTTCATTGCCCCCGTATTCATTAAGTGCTGAAATTCAAGATCAATTGCGTGATCAGTCAAAGCGCATGGCATTAGCATTAAATGTTATTGGTTTAATGAATGTACAATTTGCTATCCAAGGTGATACCATCTTTGTGCTGGAAGTTAATCCACGTGCATCGCGTACTGTGCCTTATGTTTCTAAAGCCACGGGTAGACCCTTGGCAAAAATAGCCGCGCGAGTCATGGCAGGAAAAACACTAGTAGAATTAGGGGAGCTTGAGGAAATTATTCCTGAAATGTACTGTGTAAAAGAAGCGGTCTTCCCCTTTATTAAATTCCAAGGCGTTGATCCTATTCTTGGACCTGAGATGAAATCTACAGGTGAAGTCATGGGGGTAGGTAAAACATTTGCAGAGGCCTATAAAAAATCACAATTAGGGGCAAGTGTTGATTTCCCTACGGGTGGAACTGCGTTTGTTAGTGTGCGTGAAGCGGATAAAGACTCGGTTGTAGAAGTGGCTGAAATGTTGATAGCACAAGGTTTTACGCTTTGTTCTACACGTGGAACAGCACGTATCTTATCCGCGGCCAATATTGCATGTGAGGTGGTTAAAAAAGTACGTGAAGGAAGACCGCATATTGTGGATATGATTAAAAACAACCAAGTGGATTTAATTGTTAATACCACAGAAGGTAAAAAAGCGATAGAAGACTCTTTTGAAATTCGTCGCGAAGCCTTACAAGGCAAAGTAACCTATACCACAACCATTACCGGCGCATGGGCGCTATGTAAAGCAATGATGCATACAGAGGATGAAGAAGTTTATCGCTTGCAGGATTTGCATTAATACATTGTCGGATAGCGCTATCGTTATCCGATTTACAACATTGGTGGCTAAGGAGCGTACACGAAACAACGTCTTGATCGCTAACTTGTCTTTTTATCCCAGCTTAAATGATTTTATTCGTTGCGTAGAATAATTATACGCCTCATGAAGTCATCAAATTTGAAATAAAAATTCTTTGTTATCACTTCAGGAAGTTCTTCCGTACACATTCCTAAGATAAAGCTGCAAATATAATGAAGGAAAGTAACAATGAACAGAGCACCTGTAACAGCAAAAGGAGCAGAGCGATTAAAGGCAGAGTTAGCCAAATTAAAAACAGAAGTTAGACCAAGAATAGTCAAAGATATTGCCACGGCACGTGAGCATGGTGATTTAAAAGAAAATGCAGAATACCACGCCGCACGCGAACAGCAGGGTTTTTGTGAGGGACGCATTCAAGAGCTAGAAGCGTCACTTTCAACCGCAGATATTATTGATATTGAATCATTAAATGTGGGTGATCGTGTTGTTTTTGGTGCAACGGTAACGCTTGAAGATATTGAAACAGAAAAAGAAGTTACCTATCAAATTGTCGGCGATATTGAAGCAGATATTAAAGAAAGTCGCATTGCAGTGTCTTCACCGATAGC
>JAGLDQ010000207.1 GCA_023145535.1 Cocleimonas sp.
CGTGAATATGAAATTATTGGCGTTGAGTATAAGTAATTTGTTATTATATAAATCCTAACTAAAAGGCGCATTAAGTCAAAGAAATAGATGATAAGACTTATAAGCGTTTGCCAAAATCTGCGCATTCCTCATGAAACTATTTTAAACAATCTTTAAGTCGTTTTTCACGATAGATCGTTTCTTTAGCCGTTGCATGTGAGCTTACGGCCTTACACCACGCTGCTTGAGGGATTCTGTTTAAGCTCCATTGTCTGGCGGCATCATTATGAAGGGGGGTAATGATATTACTACAACCTTCAACGAGTCTTCTTTTAGCTTGTCGCACGGCTAGTTTGGCATAACGTTTACAATATTTTGAAAAAATTTCTTTTTCTTCTAGAAAACTAACTCCTTTTAATTGATCCGAGTGGCGCAAAAAACGTTTATAGCCACGTGTTATACTATAAGTCGTTTCTTTAGCGGGCTTGATTTTCAATCGATCCGTATGGTTATTGGTAGGAGTTGGTCTACTTTTAGAAAGTTGAATGTTTACTTTTTTATTCTGATGACGTAGTTGAACCGTTAGTTTTTTCAGTTGATAACCGAATGCTGACACTTGAATACGATAATCCCCTGGGCTTAGCTTGATGCCATGATAATAGCTAGGCCTGATATTCATTATCTTTATCACGGCGTTTTTTGGTGTGCTGATAACCCTTAAACTATAGAGTGGATCAGGGGGAGTGAACTTACTACGAGAGTAAGCCATTTCTGACACGAATAGAGTCGATGAAACGAGGAATATTAAGGTCATTAGGCGCATTTTTATTTTTCACTGCTTAAAGAAATATTTGAATGAAAAATGTAGCATGGTATACAAAAAAATGCAGTTTATTTTTATTCTGTGTCGGTTGCTTCGTTGTGATCAGCTTAAAATGTGGCAAAAATATCTCGCAAAATACAAAGGTTTTGCGAGATAGTTGTTGTTTAACTTCCTAATCTCCTTCTACCGCCCAGCTTCCGAGCATGGCTAAGACTAATGTCATCATACCAATGGCCATTAGATGGCTATTACCCGCCGATAACCATGTCATAGGTTGACCCATAATGGGCATTAAACCTAATACATTACCCCAAGAGATGAGCCAGTGTAGTAGGTGTATCCACGTTAGTCCAAAGAGGATATTGCCGAGAACATTATGTGCGGCATAGAGTTCTTGGTTCGGTTGTCGATAGGTCAGTTTTTCTGAGATGGAAAATAGAGTGCCTATCCATAGTAGTTGCATACTCAATAATAACAGCCCAACCACACCACCAAAGTGATTTAACAAAAAGGCAGCAATAAAATCGTCTTGTACGGCGGGTATCTGCATGGCAGAACCATTATTGCCAAACCAACCTGTACCGTACCAGCCACCTTGTCCGATTCTTGCTAATGAGTTGAGTAATTGTGAGGAGGCCTCGGGATAAAGCTCTGGATTTGACCAGATGCGTAGCCTTTCTGCTTGCGGAATGCTGCTGTCATAATCAGGGGGGTGCTGGTAAAACCAGAGGGCAAAGCCGATAACAACCATGAGAGGTAAGAGGATGGTAATACTTCTGATCGTCCATGTCGCGATCGGGAGTTTACGCACAGGGTGGGGAATGGCACGCCATAAAAAAGCGGCCATTAACGCCATTACAATGAGGGTAGGGGAGTAGTCATGAACGCCTACGGCGATCAGTAAGCTAATCATAATAAAGGCAAATAAAACCCATAAAAAGAGAATAATGCGGGCGAGGGGATTTTCTCGATAATGGCGTGAGTTAATGCTGCGTAGCATTTTAAGATGCCATAGCGCATGGGCGGCGATAATAATAATCAGTAGTTTGGCGACTTCAACAGGTTGGATACTCCAAATGCCTTGCTCTGTGCCAATGGCAAATTGCATTAGCAATAAAAACACAACACTGCCAATGACAAGGGCTTTAAGCCAAACAATCAATTTGCTTTGATGACGAATGAGTAATAACCAGATGCCATTTAATGCCTGTAATGGCATAAGCGCTAATAAAGCAATGGTACTGGTGGTTAGCGACACGATAAAAATATTACCAAAGGCGTAACGTAGCCAACGCGTATTATCAGAGCCAGCCGCGAGTTGGGTTAGGGTTAATGTACCAATGCCGGCGATTAGTAAGGCGCTAAACCATAGCAGACTGCTAATGCCCCGTAATTTGCCTTGCATTGCCAATAATAAGGTTGCCCATAATGCGCTCCCCCAAAGGATCGCTAATGATGCGCCCAAATCACCTCGCCATGCAAAGGCTGCCCACACTAATGTAAAGCTAATACCACTTAAAATAAGTAATGAGCCGATATGAGATCGTCCTTGTGTTGCTTTTTTCTCGCTATTTAGAATAAGAACATAGGCGATAGAAACGATGAGGAGTATTGCAAAAAGCAACAGTGAACGCAGCCCAAAAGGTGCGGCTGTTACGCTATTACCAATCCAGCTATCTTTTTGATAAACAAGAATAATTCCTTTATCTGCTAACGCTTTAAGGCGCTGTTTTTCTTCGTTTTCCTTTTTTAAAAAGGCTTCACGTTCTTCATCTGTTTTCGCATCATCAAGGTGAGCAACCTGAAATACTTGCTGATTAGCAATGGGTTTTAAGGTCAGCACCTTTGGGTTTTCATTCAGAAGATAATGGGTACGCCCAAGAATAAGGCGTTTAACCGATCCTTCTTTTCCTACTGTGGGCAGGGTTAGATAGTTTAAATCTTGTTTTTTACCCTTGCGATAAATAAAGACACGAGTGGGTTCAGAGCCAGGCCCCATCCAATAATGCCCATTTTGCCAATAAAAGCGTATAGCATCAGGGGGTAGATCAGTCTGCTCCCAGCGAGTGGTGCAATGAACTTGTCCGCCGAGAGTAAATAAACGCAGTGTTTGCTGTGGATTGAACGCGCGTATTTTCCAGTGAAGCCAATCTGAAATACCTCCTAAAAAACGTCGCAAACCTTGTCGCTCACAGGCATTAAAACCTGACTTTTGATTGACCAATAACTCAGAGCCATTCCAGACGATTGTTTGTTTTTTTCTTAAGTCATATAAAATCAGTTGCTGATCATCTGCCTGTTTTACGACGATTTTGAACGTATTAAACTGTAATAAATCACCCGTTTCTAATGCCGCGCGGCGCAGATAGCGGGTATCGACGGCACTGGTTCTAATATCAACCCGTTTAGCGCTTGAAACATTTTTTAATAACCATTGTTGATGCGTTTTACTGATATTTAAATGCTCTTTTTCAGCAGAATTAGCACCTTTGTGTTGACCTAACGCTTGCCAACCGAGCGTCACTCCTTGGCTACTGGGTTTGACCTGCACATAGTCCAGACGTTTAACTTCAGGGGCGTTGCTAATGAGTCTGAAACCTAAAAAGGCGAAGATTAGTAATAGACTTAGGGTAAAGAATAAGGGTTTTGACTTATTGATTAATTCGGGTAAATGCATTGATGATGCTTTCCTTGGTTTATATTGCTTGCTATCAACGTTTAAAGAGAGCTAAAACATCGCTATCGCAAAGACGCAGGGCACTTCAAAAAGATACTGTCTTATTTTTGAAGTACGCTGTGCCTTTGTGAGATAATTTTATTTTTTAACACGATGGAGTAGTCAATTATTGAACGGTTTTTTTCTTTTCCATATCCCGTAAGATACGCGCAATAATAGGCGCGCAAACTGATCCACCACTGCGTTTTCCTTTTGCATAGGCATGCGTCACCATACAAGCATAGCTAACATCAGGCTTACCTTTTTTATCTTCATGCCAGCCAACAAACCATGCCGTATTATAACTCGCTCGTTTGCCTTTTCCTCTACCGCTAAGTTGTGCTGTCCCTGTTTTTCCATAGCTTCTACAGCGACCTTGTTTATAATAAAGGTTAAAAGCACGTCTTGCCGTACCCACTTCGGGCACTGCTTTCATGCCTTGGCGCAAATAATCAATCAAGCTTAATTTAAGCGGTCTTGGCTTGACGGGGGCTTGTTTTTTATTATCCCATTGATCAATAAGGTAAGGTTGTGGGATTTTTCCTGTCGCAATACTGGCAGCAACGCGTGCCATTTGCATGGGCGTCGTCGC
>JAGLDQ010000208.1 GCA_023145535.1 Cocleimonas sp.
TTTTAACTCTTTCTTTATTATTCTGGGATCATCCAACGCCAGAGAGCCTGCAAAGCCATTCAGTACATCACCACGACCTCGCCCCGCTGTAATACGTTTTATAGGTAATGTTTTTGAGGCGAGTGAGACGACACCACCAAAGCCTAATAATCGTGCCATTTTTGCCAGCGAAGTATCTTTGCCACCAGTTGCTAGATGATCGCCATCCATCATGATCCCTAAACGTGCAAACCAGACGTTAAGCGAATCTCGAACGGCTTCTCTTAGCCCCAAATTGGTACTACTAACAACCTTTTTGGGGCAATCACCCCCGCCTCCAAGGCGGAGTCTAGGCGCGATTGATACTATTTTTCCTTCATTATTCTTGCGTCGATAAGGTAAAGAGCGCGCTAAGGGGGCATTATTGGCATTTTTAACTTCACTCGTTGTCACCGAGTTAGGTTGATAACTATAACGAGAAATGGGTAATCCTGTCAGGTTCTGAAATTGTTTTGCCGATAAACCTTTGATCATGCTTTTCAGATCATCACGGCCTTCATCCACGGCTTGCATCGCGGCTAATGAGGTGACGGTCTTAAACGTGGAGCCAGGTGCATTATGATTATTCAACCCTTGCCATGCATTGACACCAAAGGGGTCGCTATTAGGATAAAGGCGACTATAAGAAATACGATCCCAATGATGAATACCTGCTTTGGGGCTAGGATAATTAGCAGCAGCAAGGATTGCGCCAGTGTGCGGATTCATTAACACCACCGCCGCCCGACGATTACGCGCATGATCAGCATTGTTCCCCATACGCGGGATTTCTTCTTGTAAATTCTTTTGTGCGATTTCTTGTAAACGGCTATCAAGTGTTAAATGCACTTCGGTATTATCATGCGGTAAACTAGAGCGTGAAAGTAGACCCGTTAAGGCATAGCGGTCTGTTTTTTCATAACCAACTAAAGGAACCAATCCATTCTTAATGGTAAATTTATTGGGTGTTACATTGAGCGTATTAATCAATGATTGACCGTCTTTAGTCATTAACTTAAAACGGTAATGTAAATCATCGGATACAACAGGGTTACGATGATACTCACGCACGGCCTCCCATGCATATTGATTATTTTCAGTTCTATAAATTGGAAGTCCACTAATGCGCTTTTCTGTATTCATGGCAGGGGTTACGCTAAAAGCGAGTTTATGTGTGCCAGTACCTAATTTGAGTATAATGACATAAGCGGATGCATCACTACTAGCTCTTGCAACTCTAAAACAACCTGATTTCTTTTTTGAGGCCAGCTTCTTTACAGGATAACAAGCATAAAGTGTTTTTTGCCCTCTTAGCTTACTTAAATCAGGCTGACCAATCACCTGAATGCGTAATGTTTGCCGGCCTGTCACCGTTGCCTGATAATGCAAAGGCATAGCATCCGCGACACTCAGCCAATCATTAAAGCCTGTGCGTAAACGACCACCATTAACATAGCCATAGCTCAAAGGAACCCAATCACTGGATGCAGGATTCTCCCCCCATTGATTACGCACACTCCAGCGTGATTCTGTTTTATTGTTACGCGTCGGAAGATTATCTCGAACTGCCGCAAATAAACGGCTATGGTTCCAGAATTTAATTTGATTCTGCACGGCTTTACCCGCAATCGAATAGTAAAGACGATCTAGCAATGACTCTTCCTCATCACTAATTGCCTGTCCAGATACTCTGCGCGCCAGCATATAGTCTTTAGCTGGTAACTTAATACGACCATTCCGTTCAATTTTAACCAACTGTTTATTTTTCATTAATGCTTCAAACAGTATATGGGTTTCTGTTTTTGGTTTGTTTTTCTGTGCGGATTGATTGCTTGAATTTTGTTTGCTTATGAAGTCACTATGGAGATTAGTTAAACGCGTCGTGAAAATAACGCCAAGAAGAAGTGCGAGTAGAAAGCCCACTCGTAGGAAATGGGGTAGGGTCGATGCGTTTGTATTGGTCATTGTTTTCAATTGTTTTTTATGTGTCTTTTGGTACAGACAGACGGGGGAATGTTGTGATTATAACCCTGATAGCCTGACAAAACTTAAAATAAAGTTCTATATAATAAGTTTTGTTGAAGAGAGTGAACCCAAAACCACCTCTCTATAAAGCATTTTTTTTGAATGGGGAATGGTAGTAGCCCAGTACTCATATTGGGGAGCGGCTTCAAAATAGTGGGTGTGTTGTCGTTCTCCCTCATTATCCTATAAAGAAATATTGCCGCTAATAGGTGCATCAATCAGGGGAAGCTCATACGCTAAGTGTTCTTCTTGGGTATACTCATGATCACACAGCACTCGATATGGATGAGGCTTGGAGTACTTGAGGTGCTTCTTTGCAGATATTGTGCAGGTGATATCTTTAAAGGTCTTAACCTAATGATCTCTCGTAGAGAGCACAACGGTTTTTTCTTATTTTTTCTTGGCGCGCTTTGCATCTTTGAAAGAGATATATTTCTTAATTACAACTAGAGTGATAAACAATCATTAAAAAAAATAACGTAATGATAGGCGTATTAGGCGCACGATTAGATCATGGCGGATTAGGTCATAGGCGCTGGCGACGCTGGCGACCGAATATTTCTATGCTAAGTCAAGAATCAATTGAAATTGATGAGTTTTTTTTGATTTATCATAAAGATGAAACCGAGCTGGCTAAGTTGACCATCAGCGATATGGCAGAGCTATCGCCACATACCAAAGTCCATGCTCATCTTGTTGATTATGATGATCCTTGGGATTTTGAACAGGTTTATTCCCAATTGCATGACTTTGCCAGTCAGGAAACCTTTGATGCCGAGAAAAATAATTATCTCGTACACATCACTACAGGAACACATGTGGTGCAAATTTGCCTCTATTTACTGACCGAAGCAAATTATATTCCGGGGCAATTACTACAGACATCGCCCAGCACAGAAGGCAAAGGAAAACCAGTTGGAAAATATCAAATTATTGATCTCGATTTATCACGTTATGATCAAATCGCATCACGCTTTGAACGCGAATCCCGTCAAGCAATCGCTTATTTAAAAGGGGGCATTGAAACACGTAACAAAGCCTTTAACGCCTTGATCAAACAGCTAGAGCAAGTCTCTATTCGTTCCACAGAACCTATTTTATTAACGGGTGCTACAGGGGTGGGAAAATCACGTTTAGCGCGACTTATTTTTAATCTAAAAAAACAACGTAGCAAAATTAACGGTAAATTAGTCGAAGTCAATTGCGCTACCTTACGCGGTGATAATGCGATGTCTGCCATTTTTGGACATATAAAAGGCGCTTATACAGGAGCTGTAAGTAATCGCAAAGGACTCTTGCTAGAGGCGGATCATGGCTTATTGTTTCTTGATGAAATTGGTGAATTAGGACTAGATGAACAAGCCATGCTATTACGTGCTATTGAAGATAAAACCTTTATGCCTTTTGGTTCAGATAAAGAAAGCCAGAGTGACTTTCAATTAATTGCAGGGACAAACCGTAACCTATTTAAACAAGTAGAAAAGGGTGAATTTCGAGAAGATTTATTAGCGCGTATTAATTTATGGAGCTACGAAATGCCTTCACTCAAAGCGCGTATTGAAGACCTTGCACCGAATATCGACCATGAACTCGAACTGTTTACCCAAAAAGCGAGCTATAAGGTTGCCTTTAATAAAGCTGCAAAAGAAAAATACCTAGCATTCGCCCACTCAGAACAAGCCCTATGGAAAGCAAACTTCCGCGATCTAAACTCCAGCATCACCCGTATGGCAACACTGGCGAGTGGAGGACGTATAACAGAAGTGGTGGTTGAAACAGAAATTCAACGCCTCCTCTATGATTGGCATCACTATCAACCCGTTAACACTCAAGCTAATCATCAC
>JAGLDQ010000209.1 GCA_023145535.1 Cocleimonas sp.
CAAGGATGTAGCCCGTATGGAGCTTTGCGGAATACGGGGAAACGATGCATTTGCACAATGACTGCTATGGAAGCATCATTAATGCCGCTTGATAGAAAACTATCGCGGTCATGCAGCATCTTCCCGTATTCCGTAAACTCCATACGGGCTACGTTTTTCTTGCACCCCAAATAGGAATTTTGGAAGCTGGATTCGAGTCATAAGTGCATAATCCAGAAAATTTCTAATCATTCAGTAGGTTGGTAAGAACGATTAGAAATTTTCTGACTAAACAAATAGAATTATGCGTTTATTATTCGAATTCGGGTGTTGGAAAAAAGGGGTGGCTAATCGTTTAGACTATTCTCTCCGTTTTAATCACACCCTGACTGGAAAGTGCATTATTGACTAGCAGGTGCCTGAGCCGCAATTAATCGATCCATAGCGCGATAACTAACGGCTTCACTAAGATGCGCTGTTTGAATATCCTCGCAGTCCGCCAAATCAGCAATCGTACGCGCAACCTTTAAAATACGATGATAAGCGCGTGCTGATAATTTAAATTTTTCTAATACTTGTGCAATTAACGCTTCATCCTGTGGTGATAATTGACAGTATTGATCTATCGCTTTGTTACCTAAAAAGCGATTTGCGATGCCTTGCCGCGTTTGTTGCCGATCACGCGCGGCCATTACACGTTGTTTTATTGCCTCGCTGCTTTCACTCTCTGTCGGTCGCTGCAAATCCTCGTGTGATAAACGAGGCACTTCTATTTGCAAATCAATACGGTCTAAAAAGGGCGCTGATAGTTTGGATCGATAACGCCGTTGCTGTTCTAAAGAGCATTGGCAATTATCTTTTAAATCACAGTCATACCCTTGTGGACAGGGATTCATTGCGGCGATTAACTGAAATTTTGCAGGATAAGTTGCTTGTCTTGCCGCGCGTGAAATGGTGATACGCCCCGTTTCTAAAGGTTCTCGTAAAACGTCTAATACTTTGCGGTCAAACTCGGTTAATTCATCTAAAAATAAAATACCATTATGCGCCAATGAAATCTCACCAGGACGCACTTGAGAACCCCCACCGACCAGTGCTACGCCAGAGGATGTATGATGCGGTTCACGCACAGGGCGCTGTCCCCATTGCTGATAGCTAAAGCCTTGATTGCTAATCGAAGCAATGGTTGCTGACTCCAGTGCTTCATCATCGGTCATGGGTGGCAGAATAGTTGCTAAACGCGTCGCTAACATCGTTTTTCCCGTGCCAGGTGGTCCGATCATTAAGAGATTATGGTTGCCCGCCGCCGCAATCTCTAAGGCGCGTTTTGCTTGAAACTGTCCCTTTACTTCATTTAAGTCAACGCTGTATTGTTTGCTATTATCCACGTCTACCCGTTGATAGGGGGATAAACGCTGCGTATCGTTTAAATGTGCGGTTATTTTTAATAAATGATTGGTGGTGTAAACCGACAAGGATGAAATTAGACTGGCTTCATCGGCATTTTCTTCGGGAACAAACAAGGCGCGTTGCTTTTTATCGGCAGCAAAGGCCGTCGGCAAGACACCTTTCACTTTGCGTAATTGACCCCCTAACGATAGTTCGCCAATAAACTCATATTCCGCTAACGATTGCTCAGGAATCTGCCCTGATGCGGCCAAAATTCCAAGCGCAATAGGCAGGTCAAAACGTCCTCCATCTTTAGGAATATCCGCAGGAGCGAGGTTAATGGTGATGCGGTTATTGGGAAATTCAAAGCGTGAATTGATAATGGCCGCACGCACACGATCTTTGCTTTCTTTAACGGCGGCTTCTGGCAGACCAACAATCGATAAACCTGGTAAACCCGCACTTAAGTCTACCTCCACAATCACCTCTGGCGCATGAATTCCATCATTGGTACGGCTATAGACTAGGGCTAGACTCATGATTGCTTCGTTCTTAAGGGGTGGATTATTAACATAACAAATCGTTGACTACAGACAAATTAATCAGAGATAAGAGGTATAATCCTGCTACCTACTTTAAGGAATAACAGCATGGCAAAGGATTTAGAAGCAATAAAACAGGCGTTAAGGGTGTTCGCTAAAGAGCGTGATTGGGATCAGTTTCACTCGCCTAAGAACTTTTCGATGGCGTTAATTGTGGAATGTGCCGAACTGGTTGAGCATTTTCAATGGTTAACTGATGAGCAAAGTAAAAATTTATCGATTGAAACGTTGGATGAAGTCTCATTGGAAATGGCGGATATTATGATTTACTTAATCCGCTTAGCCGATAAACTGGAGGTGGATTTGCTACCAACCATAGAGCGCAAGATGAAACTCAATGCGATTAAATACCCTATCGAGAAATCCAAAGGAATCGCTGATCAGTATAATAAGCTATAAGCCGCCCGTATTCTGCTGAGGCGTCAATTATATTTCTTTCAATATTTGAGAGCCATATTTTTTGACCCAAACAAAATGAGGATTTACTTTACAAGCGTATGATTTTAATAAAATAACTCATGTTTGATTCCCCTGTTAATACTTCTTCTCCTAAGTATCATAGATGAAATCTGTTCGCCTGAAAGATGAAGGGTTTAACCTTGCTTATGGAAATAAAGTATCCTATTGTTGGCTGGCATTTCATAATCCGCTACCATTTTTAACCCAGCCGCTTTTGCCAATTCATTAATCCATTCAAAATCTTTAATCCCACTCTTTATATCGCGTGACTTTAGCCAATGATCAAATTGTGCATTACTGTCACTGGTGTATTCACCGTTATAATTAAACGGCCCATAAGCAAATAAGATGCCTTTAGGCGGTATACAGGTGGCAATACTTTGAAAAAACGAACAAACATCGTCTTTGCTCATAATATGCAAGGTATTCGCCGTAAAAATGGCATCAAATTTTTGTTTAGGAAATGCATCGTGACTGACATCAAGCGCGATAGGCGGGTAAATATTTGTATTCTTCGCCGCTTCCAGCCATAAATTAATGCCGTGATGGTTTTCAATACGGTCACTGGTTTGCCAATGTAAATGAGGCATTTCTCCTGCGAAATAAACCGCATGTTGTCCCGTTCCACTCCCTATTTCTAAGACCGTTTGGCGGTCTTTTAATAAAGGTTGGATGATATTAAGAATGGGGTCTTGGTTTTGTTGGCAAGATCCTGCAAAGGGCTTAGTCATGGGGTCTTCCTATAAGGTGAGCGCTGCTGACAGGTCTGTATATAAGCTGCAACGGCCTCGCGTTCGTGTTTTACAAAGTTTTCTAATGAGGCTTGAAAAGGGTTTTCTTGCATAAAATGGCTAGAGCGTGTTAATACAGGCACAAAGCCACGCGCTATTTTATGCTCACCTTGTGCGCCAGGCTCAAAGGTTTGCAGACCTTGTTGTATCGCATACTCAATACCTTGGTAGAAACAAGTTTCAAAATGCAAACCATTTAGCCCTTCATTACATCCCCAATGCCGTCCATAGAGCGTATCATCACTTTGATATAATAATGCGCCTGCAATACAGTTATCTTTCTGATCGGCTAACACTAATGTAATTTGCTCTGGCATTGTTTGTGCAATTTGCTTAAAAAATCCTAGATTAAAGGTGGCCATTCCCCATTTTTCATCAAAGGTTTTTTTATAAAAATAGGCAAAGGTATTCCAATCTTCATCCGTTGCGTCATGCCCATTTAAACGTCGAAAGCTCACCGCCTGTTGGTCTACTTTGCGCCGTTCTTGACGAATATTTTTACGCTTTTTAGCGGTTAATCTCGCTAGAAAATCATCAAAATGTTGATAGTTTTGATTGAACCAGTGAAATTGACAATCATGGCGAACTAAAGGCTTCTGTGTTTCCAGCCAGTCTTGTTCATCTGTCTGTGGAAACAAGAGATGAACCCCACTAAAATTGCCGGTTGTAATGATTTCTTGTAATGCCGTGAGCATTAAGGGATAAACTTGCTTTTGATGCTTTTTTTCGCACAATAAGCGCTGCCCATTCGCCGGTGTATAAGGTATTGCTGATACCAACTTAGGGTAATACTGCATACCCTGCTGTTGCCATGCTTGCGCCCAGCTATTATCAAAAACAAACTCTCCATAGGAATTGGTTTTTTGATAAAGCGGCATGGCTGCAATTAACTGCTCATCTTGATAAACGGCCATATGGCAAGGCATCCAGCCAAACTCCTGACCGACGCAATGATGTGCTTCCATTGCGTGTAAGAATTCATGCTTTATAAAGGGATGATTATTTTTAACTAAAGCATTCCATTGATGTTTTTCAATATTTTTAATTTTAGGGTGAAACTTTACCGTGAGATTCTTTGCCATAAAGTATTTATTTTA
>JAGLDQ010000021.1 GCA_023145535.1 Cocleimonas sp.
CTCCCCTCTGCAACACTCAGTATCCATTGCGGTGGCGTAAGCTGCAATAGTGGTATTGAGCATATTATTACCTTTAGTTGGGTACAAACAGATAGCCGTGGTGCGGGTGATACATCCAAAGTTAGAAGTTTAGTGTGGAGCATTATCCCATGAGACTATTTTTCATGAAAAAACATTTAAAAGCGGCCAAATATTCAAAAGGCTTAACACTGATCGAGATGATGATCTCCATGACACTGGGTATGGTTATTATTTTAGGTCTTACCAGTGTTTATTTATCAAGCCAAAAAAGCGCAGGCACACGTAATTCGGTTGCTACGATGGAAGCAAATGCTCGCATTGCTTTATTTAGCTTACGACAGATCATAGAACACGCAGGCTACCCTTCCATTTACAATGTACCGTTAGAAAAGCCATTTCACACAACCGCTGATGGAGCGATTGATGTCAATTTAAAATGCCGTGATGGCACTGAAGAAATGGTACGCCCTGATTCAATCGCCAACAAAAAGACCATTGATAGTAATGACAGGGATCGAATTATTGTTAAGTATATGGCGGATAATCCTGATGATGAAAATGCTGAAATTTCAATTGATTGTTTAGGCAGTGAAGTCCTTCCAACATGCAGCGCTGATCCTAGTCGTGGTCTGTATAACTCTATGGAGGCTGTTGTCTATAATGCTATTTATATAGACTCTGGAAGTCACTCCTTAGTTTGCTCAGGCTCTCTCACCCATGAAGATACTGCCAATCCAGAAAGTACGTCAATCGCTGAAGATATTTCCGCACTACAATTTTTATATGGTGTAAATACGGGAACGAGCACGACCTATAAAACAGCCACAGCCGTGGAAACCGCTAAACAATGGGAAAGCGTCACTAGCGTTCAAGTGGCGATACTCGTCCGTTCAAGTGCTAATGTTTTACAAACAACGGAAAGCCGTACTTTTGTCTTATTAAACCAGACAGTGAGTAAAAATGATAAACGCCTCTATCGCGTCTACTCAACCACCATCAACTTGCCTAATCGCAATCGAAGGGTGTTATAAAAATGAATATAAATCATACCCAAAAAGGACATTCAGTAAATCCTAGCAAAGAAAAAGGCGCAACGCTTATCAGTGCATTGTCCATTTTGATGGTATTAACCATTGTCGGTATTTCATCTACCCGTATGTCCATACTTGATATTAACATTTCAAGAAATGATGAGCAGCAAATGATGATGTATCAAGAAGCTGAAAATGCACTTAAAAAAATCACAAAACCCGTAAAACTATACGACTGGATAGAAGCACGACGCGCAAATAATAGTGCGAAAGGTATTACTGACATTAATACATCCCATACAAAAGCAAAAGCCAATATCACGAATCTTAATACCGAATATGCCTGTGTTGGCAATGGTGGCGCTGTTAGTATCGGCCCAGAAGTACCGTCTTGTGAGTTGTATGATTTTCATATTGATATCAATAAAAAAGGAACGGGAACACGTGATATACATCATCGGGGCGCAGGCAAGGAAGTGCCTCATAATGGAGGGAGTTATTAATACGCTATCCGCTTGAAAAATTCTATGGTGGTATCGATCACCCTCTTGACAACCTTATTAAAATAAAAATAATTCTTCCCTGCTAAAAACACATGGTTTAAGCAGGGAGTCCTTTGCAAATAGGTATTGCTATGAATACTCTGATAAAAAAAACAGTTGCCTTCACGCTGTTATTGTCACTTCTTATTTCCATCACTCAGGCCGACGATACTGAAATCTACTTTTCCTCGGAAGTATCAAGAGTCAATCCTAATGTGTTATTTGTACTGGATGTTTCAGGGAGCATGGATGTCAACGTTGAAGGTTCAGGTAATAGCGAAATAGAAGTTCGTACCCTTTCTCGCACCATTTCATCGGGTAATGATGATGTAGAGCAAGATGAAAATGGTCATATGTCTAGAAGCAGTAGTGATTTAGAGTTAACCAAGGAAGCAGATCAGCAAACGATTGGTTTACGCTTTAGGGATATTAGCATACCGAAGGGTGCAAAAATTAACAGTGCTTACATTCAGTTTCAAACAGATGAAGTCTCTAACACCACCTCTGGAAATATTATTATAACAGGAGAAAAAGTAACGGATGCTAGCTCATTTTCATCCAGTGATAATGATGTCACTAACCGAACTAAAACATCACATCAAGTTCACTGGTCACCCCCCGCATGGGATACAGTTGGCGAGCGAGGCTCAAAACAACGTACACCTAACCTAAAAAATATTGTTAATGAAATCACTCAACAATTAGGATGGGAAGCCAGTAACTCAATGGTTTTTATTATCGATAAGGATAATGCTAGCACACTGCGTCGTACTGCTGAGTCCTATAATGGTAGCACCAGCGGTGCAGCACAGCTAATTATTGAATACGAAGGTGTAGCACCTGATAAAAATCGCCTGCAAATAATGCAATCTGCATTAAGAACTGTACTCGATAATGCACCCACCAATCTCAATGTTGGTTTAATGAACTATGGTGAAATTAAATATAGCGATAACCAGTTAGGCGTGAAGTTCCCAGTAAAAAATATTGAAGACCTAGCCTACCCTATCGTCAGTGAGTCCTTGCCTCTAAATGGTACCGATATTGAATGGTGGCGTAGCAATATACATGAACCAACCGATATCGTTACGGTTAGAACCTATCTTTCAGAAATCACAGACTGGTTCTGGAAAGATAATTGGCATGAAACTTCTCCTGATGAAATGGATCATTATGGTGCGACTCCCATTGTTGAAGCGCTTTATGAAGCGGCATTATACTTTAGAGGGGGAAAACTAGGCTGGGGACAAAATGAACCAGGCGCTTCATGGGATAGTGGTCGAGCCGCATCACACCCTGCTACTTATGAGGGAAATGCGATTGACTATGATAATGCAACCTGTAATAGCATTAATACAAAATCACATTGGGGACCTATAAACTTTGATGGAAATAATTACTCAGGGATGCGCTGCCCCGCCGATGCCAATAACCCAAGTGGTCTTGGCACTTATGCAAACTGTGCTGGAACAGAATCTTGCCAAATGCGAGAGCGCTGTGATTGGCATTGTCCTAATAATAATTACTCCGCTCCTGATGAAACAGGTCATCGTTCCTGTAATGTTTCTTATACAAAAACTAATTGTAGAAATGAACTAAAATGCTATTACAAAAGATGCAATGGAGGATTTACTGCACACCCAAATTATATTTCTCCTATTAAACAATCCTGCCAACGAAATTTTATTGTCCTGCTTTCTGATGGTAAACCAGAATACTCTCGACGATGGGATGACAACTGGGATGAGGAGAATGGAGGCGTACATTCAAAAGGGCCAACCTACTGGAAACTAGCGGATGGAGACTGGTCAGGGCTAGAAGATAAAACGGACAGCTCTACTAAATTTGATCACACAAGCTGCGCGGATAACCTAACACCTTTTGGCTATGCCAGTGGTGCCTGTGGCTCTGAGCTCACTAAATTTTTATCTGAGCAGGATCAAAGCCCAATGGATGGATTACAAGCCATCGATACTTATGCAATAGGCTTTGGCCTCGGTGCGGAAGCCAATGCCAGCGACTATTTACAAAGTTTGGTCACAACCTCTGATGGTTATTTTGAAGCCGATGACGAAGCTAACTTAGCAACAGCCTTTGGTAATATTTTAAGTATCGTTGGCGCAACGACTTCAGCCTATGCCTCACCGGGCTATACGGTGAATATGAAAAACACCACCGAAAATGATGAGTTTATCTATATTCCTGTCTTTGATAAAAGACTCGCCCCCAAATGGAGTGGCAATCTTAAAAAATTCAAACTAGTCAGCTCTACCGATGCTCAAGGTCGCGGATTACGCAAGATTCAAGGCAAAAATAATTTGGATGCCGTTGATGACTTAGGTGCATTTACTGAAGAGGCTATCGACTATTGGTCTAGCTCAGATAACAATAACCCTGATGGCTATTATGTAACAAAAGGGGGTACAGCCAATTTACTTAACCCTGATACACGCAAGCTTTACTCTGATCTTGAATGTGCGACTTACCCATGCTCCTTAACCGCAGAAATAAACGAAATAAAGGAAAGTAATGCAGAAAGTGACAAGCCTATTACCAATACACTTTTAACAATAAATCCCGATAAAGATGAAAACTACCGTAAAAAACTCATTAAGTTCATTAGAGGATATGAGTCTGACGGAAGCACGGCGCGCAAACATATGGGGGATGTCCTGCATTCTATGCCGATTATTCAAACCTACCAGAACGCTGACGATGATGGTAACGGGCAAGAACAATACGTCTTTGTTGCGACGAATGAAGGCTATTTACACGTCTTTGATACAACTTCTGGTATTGAAAAATTCGCTTTTATGCCAAAAGAATTATTTAAAAATATCGAAACACAATATTTAGATACGGATAAAGGCGGGCATCGCTACGGTATCGATGGGCAACTTGGTATCTGGCATGATGATCTTGATAATAATAAAGAGGTGAATGGTGAAGAAAAGGTCTATCTCTACTTTGGTATGCGTCGAGGAGGGCGTTCTTATTATGCGCTTGATATCACCAATATTAATGAACCCCGTGTTCAATGGAACATTGACGGTGCAACCGATTCCGCTTACACAAATCTAGGACATACATGGTCAAAACCTTACCTTGCAGGGGTTCGACAGCTCACGAATAGCAACCCTGAAGATACCAATGAAAAAGCGATTAAAAAAGTAATGATCGTCACGGGGGGTTATGATAATAATCAAGATAATGAAGATCAGATTACCACCAATATAGCGGCCAACATTGGCAATGATATTTTTATTATTAATGCTAAAAATGGGAATCGCCTTTGGTCATTAAAATCATCCAATGTGGACGGTGCTGAAAATCTGGAGCATAGCATTCCAGGGGGTATCCGTGTCCTAGACCTTAACCGTAATGGGGCGATTGATCGCATGTACTTTGCTGATACAGGGGGCAATATTTGGCGACTTGATCTCAATGAAGAACTGAATGAAACGGACGCTAATAATAAATCAAAGCTGATCAAACTCGCTTCATTAGGCGGCACAGGCGTACAGGCTAGGAAGTTTTATAACGAGCCTGATGTCGCGATGTTTAAACATCAAGGACGCTCTGTACTCGCGCTAAGTATTGGCAGTGGCTACCGTTCACACCCTATGAATAGAGACCTTACGGATCACTTCTTTACCTTGCTCGATAAAGCGACCTTTAAGCCCATTAATACGGATACATTCAGCACTATTCAACTCAGCGACTTAGCAAAAGTTACTCTATCCGTAGATGAAGAGGGCGCAAAGTCACTCAACTATGGCGCATTAAATGAAACTAATTTATTAGCAACGGATAAAAGAGGTTGGTATCTTGATTTTTCAAGTCTTGGCGAAAAAGTATTGGCGGATGCGATCACGGTTGACGGCGTGGTCTCATTTACCACTTTTGTACCACAAGCGAATGCATCCAGTGTTAACACGGCTGAAGACCTCTGTACCGCACCAGCAACACAAGGTCGTTTATATTCAATGAACCTTTTAACTGGCAAACCAAAGTATGACCTGAACTGGAGCGGCGGAGAACCTAATATTGATGATATTTTTGTGGCCGTTTCTGCTGATGAAATTCCAGGCGCGCCACAACGTGTCTTTAATGCCTTCAAATGTACGGATGGAGCATGCGAGCATGCCGTTGATATACGCGTTGGTAAAAAACTATTACAAGCATCCTCTTATGATCGTGGTTATTTAGAACCCGTTTATTGGACTGATCCTGATCATAAAAC
>JAGLDQ010000210.1 GCA_023145535.1 Cocleimonas sp.
ATGTTATTAAATCCTCAGCCCTAATCATCCAAAACAGATGCATAAGCCAAAATATCGCGCATTTGCTCTACAGTAAAGCTTTTAAAGAATTCCTCTTCAGGGTCTTCTTTGTCATGGCTTCGTTTTTTCTCGGTATAGAGCTTAATTTGTCGCGTTAAATATTGGGTATATTGCCCTGCTAGTTGTGGTACAAGTTCTTTATCATTACCCATCCCATCCTTTGCATGACATGATTTACATTCTTTTTTATACAGTTTTTTACCTGCTTTAATATCACCTTGTGCTTTTGGTATTTGAATCGTTTGTTTGGCTTCTAATAGTCGCGCATAGGCATCAAAATTTGGCGCCTTTTCATCAACCACTGACAGTCGAGTGGCAAGCTTTATTTTATTAAGATAAATAGCAATATCCATAATATCGTCATTTGGCATCTGGCGATCATCAACATGCTCTACCATTGGCATATTTGGGCGCGTTCTATCTCGAAAGGCAATCATTTCTTTATAAATATAGGCTGCCGACAGACCGGCAAGGCGCGGGTATTTTCCCTCTTTACCTCCCATGCCAAATTCTCCATGACAACCCGCACAAACTTGATTAATCTCATCACCATTATATTTGTCATAATCATGCGCTGCTGCAATGGATAGATTGTTGATCAGGAAGCAAAGTAAAAGAGAGCGAAAGAGCAATGAGGAGATGGTCATTGTTTTATTCCAGAATAAATTGAGTTATTAGAATCAGAGCACTAGTCAGGGTAGTTGATTAAGGCAAATCTCCCCGTTTAAACACAACGTAACCTAACCAAGCACAAAAAGTACCTAAAACTAATGGATAAACCAGCGACCAGACCAAAAACCCTGTTTGTCCAAAAGTATCCAGTATGACCCATGCAGATGGCCCTAATAAGACAAGTTGCGGGTCAAATAACATCATTGCACCTGTGCGAAAGACCTGTAGTGGATTGGTTAGGGCGATTAATACAACGGTTTCAGCGGAGGAGCCGTCGCTTATCATGATGCCAAGTAGAATCAGGTCGAGAAATAACAGTAATACTAGCCAAACCAAGAAAGCCGCACCTTGTGCTACATCGGCTGAGCGTGCGAGCGAGGAGATCAGCATACCTATTCCTAGAAAGCACCATGCTAAGACTAATAACATCGCGGTATAAAATAGCACTTGCCCCCAAGGGATTTCTGCACCTTTTAGTGCTGCCCAGATCACGGCTAGCATCATGGCTAAAAACACGGGTAAAAATACGACAGCAAAGCGTCCGAGTATTTTTCCCCAATACCATGAGGCCAGTCCTACAGGTAGTGAGAGTAGGTATTCAAATATGCCTGCTTCACGATCCCCCGCGACGGAACGTACCGTGGTAAGTAACACAAAAATAGGCAAAATTGCCATGGTGATTTGCAAATAGGTGACTAAGGTTCTAGACAGCCCTGTGAAACCCATGACGCGAGATTCGGTGAGGCCTGTGATAAATAGTGCAACGACGATACCGCCAAAAATTAAGGTATAAATCATAAACCAGCGAGAGCGCAGAGATTCGTTGATATCAGCTAATGCGGTGAGTAATAGGTGTTTGCTACTCATTATTTTTCCTCTGCGGGTGACTTTACAGATGGCTCTACAGAGAGAGGGACTGCTTTATGAAGATTTTTAAAACGTTGTTCTACTTTATCAATATGTTGTCTGGCTTGCTCGAAATTTAATGCACCTTCGACTTTTGTTGTCTGCGCGCCTAGACCATAATCCATAGGGGTGTTTTTCATTTCAACATACCATGCGGTTTTAGCATTTATCCATTCGCCTGTTTTATGGGTATTGACCCAAATTTCTGTACGTGGATCATCTTTCCAGTTTTGATCATCAAGCCAAGTAATGGCGCAACCAACATCATCAAATTTGTATAATTTGGTTTTTTTTTCAGGCTTGCCACCACGTATTTGAGCAGAGTACTTGCGATCACTAACCGCCATTGCACAGCGGGCGCAGATTTCTCTATCCCATCGAACGTTGGCAGCACCTGTGGTTTTTTCTTCTTCACAGGCACTGAGGAGGAAAATAAAGGAAAGGATAAGTAAAAGACTGACAACGCGTTTCCACGCTCCAGTGTGAGAACGCGTACGAGAAGGCTTTAGCGTTGCTCCGAGTGCTGGACTAGACACTACTCCAGCGTCGCTATATGCATTCCCATACGGGTGGCGTGTGGGAACGAGAGATTGCGTGGGTGGGAGTAATCGATGCATTAACTACGCTCCTGCATATTGATACCGTTGAGTATCCCTGCATAGCGCGATAGCACCCCTAAGAAGCGTAGACGATCAGGGCCTGCTACCTCGCCCTTCCATGTGATGCCCTTATTTTCACTGACAAAGCCCCATTCTTTTATGGTATTGGCAAAGGCGACTTCTGCCCGCACTAGCTTCACTTCGCAATCAAGAATACTGTCCATATCGACTTGATCAGCGACTTTATCGTCTAATACAACGTTGCCTTGATCTAATTCCACCACGCGATTCACTAAAGCTGCCACTTCATCCAAGCGATGGCTTGAGATTATCATTGCGGTATCTTTTTGCTTTTTGGCTAATAGGCTAAAGAAATTATGCCGTGCCTCGGGATCAAGATTGGCTGCTGGTTCATCCATTATCAGCAGTTCACTGTCTCTTCCTAGCGCAATACTAATTAATAGCTTTTGCTTTTGTCCGCCTGAAAGCTTTACAAAAGGTTGGGATTTAAATTGCCTAGCATCTAATCCTAGGGATTCTGAAACCGCATAAATTTTCTCAGGATCACTGTCACAAACTTCAGCTGAAAATCGAATTAATTGACTTACAGGCATTCGTAAAGGCGGTGGTAACTGCGGAACAAAACTAACCCGTTTTAACACTGCTTCACGGTGTTGGCGTGGTTGTAAACCATTCATTAACACCTCACCATCATGGATATATTCACCCAGCAAACAACGAATCAGCGTGGTTTTCCCTGAACCATTAGAGCCAACCAACGCAATACGGTCGCCTTTATTGATTATTAAATTAATACCATCAAGCACCGTAGTACGACGGAATGTTTTGGAAACATTATTAATATTGATCATAAATTTTGTGGTTTACTTAAAGGTATTATAAAAAATTACTCTAAAGTTTATCCCCAAAGCCTTTGAATTTAAAGGTTAAGGATTTAGTGGGGCAAACTTCCACACAACGTCCGCAGCGGGTACAGTCTGCACCTAAATCCACATCCAGACCTGCCGCTTTGCCTTTTATAACGGTATCTAAAACATGCGGGACTAAACATACTGAGCGACATTCACCTTCGTGTAAACAATCGACTAGATGGTATTGCACTTTAAGCGGTGAAATCGAGCCTACGATGCCATAGGTTAATCCAATAGGACAACCGTAGCGACACCATGCGCGACGTGAGTAGAAAATTTCAAATAATAATAATAATCCAACCCAAAGCAGGGCTAAGCCTGGCCCGTAGATCAAGGCACGGCTGAGAATACCTGTGGGTGAGATGGTTTCATACACGGTGTAGCCTGAGACCACTGCAAGTACCACGAAGATGACCCAAAACCATGTTCTGACGCGACGATCAAAGGGATGGTCTTTTA
>JAGLDQ010000211.1 GCA_023145535.1 Cocleimonas sp.
CAAGGGGCGTGTTTCTTTGCTTGTTCAAACATATCACGGACACGTGATGCGCCAACACCCACAAACATTTCAACAAAATCAGAGCCAGAAATACTAAAGAAAGGGACTTTTGCTTCACCCGCAATCGCTTTTGCGAGTAGGGTTTTACCTGTACCAGGAGAACCTGCTAATAAAACACCGCGTGGGATTTTTCCGCCCAATTTTTGAAATTTGCTGGGATCACTTAGGAATTCAACGAGTTCATAAACTTCATCTTTAGCTTCTTCACAACCGGCAACATCAGCAAAGGTGACTTTAATCTGATCTTCAGACATCATCCGTGCCTTACTTTTCCCAAAGGACATCGGGCCGCCTTTACCACCACCGCCTTGCATCTGGCGCATAATGTAAATCCATAGTCCGATAATCAATAAAAACGGAATGGTGTTGATGAGAATATCTAATAAAACAGAGCGTCCTTCGGGTGGCTCTACTTCAATGGTGACATTATTAGAAACCAAATCATCAATCATTTTAGGATCGTTAATGGGCGCATAGGTCTGGAATTTTTCACCTGATTCAGTAATGCCAGTGATGACTTGGCCACGAATCATGACATTCTGGACACCATTATTTTTAACCTTTCCCAGAAACTCTGAATAAGACATCGCCGAAGAGCGTGTTGCCCCTTGGTCTTGAAATTTGCTAAAGACAGCAACTAGAACGAGGGCGATAACAACCCACATTAGTATGTTTTTATTTAATTCGCTCAATGAAATTCCCTCAGTAAAAATTCGATCTGATAATGTTTGGGCTATATTAGCATGATAATGAATAGAGTTTAAGTTGATTGACAATTAGTCAGATTTAAGCATGAAAATTTCTTGCAACAACATAAACCTCCTTACTGCGTGCGCGAGACGCTTTGGGTTTTCTTACTTTAACTTGTCGAAAGCTGCTACGGACATCTCGTAAATACTCGTCAGAACCTTGACCTTGAAATAGTTTCACCACCAGCGATCCACCCGGTTTTAAAACTTCACGTGCCATCTCTAATGCTAGTTCGCATAAGTAAATCGAGCGTGGCAGGTCAATGCTTTCTACTCCACTTATATTGGGTGCCATATCTGAAATTACAATATCTAGCTGGTTATTTTTAGCATCCTCCTTTTTTAAGACATTAAGAATCTCATCTAAGACGCTTTGCTCTGTAAAATCACCTTTAATAAATTCCACAAAAGGGAGAGGGTCAATATCTAGAATATCACTTGCAATCACCCGCCCTTTTTTACCGACTAACTTAACGGCATATTGACTCCAGCCACCAGGGGCTGCGCCTAAGTCAATTATATTCATATTGGGTTTGATGAGCTTTTCTTTTTGCTGAATCTCTTCTAGCTTATACACAGCACGGGAGCGGTAACCATCCTGCTGTGATTTTTTAACATACTCGTCATCGAAATGCTCTTGCAACCATGCGTTGCTACTTTTACTTTTTGCCATAATGGACAGATTATAAAGGATGCGTCTGACTCAGCAAGCTGTATAATCCCGTTTATGAATAATTTATCGAATAGACAAAAGAAGCAACTCAAAGGCATGGCACACTCACTAAAACCTGTCGTGAGTGTCGGTCAGCATGGCATGAAAGAAAGTATTGATGAGGAAATTGCGATTGCCATTAAATATCATCAGCTTATTAAAGTGAAAATAGGCCTTGGTGATCGTGATGCGCGCGATGCGCTTGTTGCACAAATGGTAGAAACGCATAACGCTATTTTAGTGCAGCGCATAGGCAATATAGCGGTGCTGTATCGTTTTAATCCGCAAAAAGGGAAACTAGACGGACTCAGCTAACTGAGAGAGAATGGGCAAACAGAACGCTATTTGTTCATATACTTCTCATACTTTTTTTCTTCTTTGGTAAAAGCAGATTCATAACTGGTGAGGTTTTCCTCAAGCATCTGCTTAAACTGATTTGTAAAATGTTCAATGGCTGTTTCACGGTTAGCTTTATACTGCTCTAGATCCCCCGAACCTGTTGCAACAATAAACGAGCTAAATCGTGCAGCTCCATAAATAAAAGAAGATCCAACAAGATCTGAATTATGTTCTTCCATATGCTGATTACCTACATCAATATAGGCATCGGCTATTTCCTTAAATATTTTATTAGTATCGGCATCGCTCATACTGTGCTCCTGAATAGTTTAACGGTTTGGGTAAAAAGGAGCAGTTTATAGGGTTCAACAAGCACTTTCAATATTCAGATAGCGAAGTGATAGTTTTCGTTTTCAGCCACAATCAAGATAAAACATAACGATGAAAAAGCGCACATTCAATATTGATTGCACCCGTAAAGAACCCTGTCAAAAACTTTATAAAATACTCACACTTTTTATCAATACCGCTTTCCCTCCGAATGGTTCTGATTGCGCTCAAGCCACTCGGGCGTCTTTATTAGTGCTTTGTGATAAAATTAAAAATAGCAGTCATATTTGTGAAATGAATAAACGCCAACGACCCTTGCTGAAAACAGCGATCACTTGGTATTTTGAAACGGTTGAAGTGAGTGAGAATAGTCAACAACAAGCGCTTTTGTTATTGATAGCGAAGCGTTCTAGCAAAAGAATAAACACCTGAATGATGATAGGAAAAAAGCGGAGACCCTCTTTGCTTTTCTCATCTTGAAATTAACTAACGACGAAAACTAGCGATGAACATTCCCATGGCCAATAAAACCATCATCACCGAAAATAGGGTTAATGTCTCTGCCATTGTTATATCCAAAAATAATTTTGGGGTGTAACTACAAGATGTCCAAGGCATAAAGAAGGAAGGCATCCATTTATCCACAGCTATCCAGTCAGGAAAGTTTAAGGTAGCCGCGCATTCACCCTTAATAAATCCGCGTTCTGTTCCAAGTAGTTGATAAGAGCGCTCTAACATTGCTGCAAAGGTCACCAGTAAAGAAAAGGATATAATGATTACGCCTAGCTTCGTTGACCTTAGGAATAGTCCTAAAACAGCCTGCACGATTAATAAAACAACCAATAATCTGAAATGAATGCAGAGAATGCAAGGGGGTTCTTCCCTATAATATTGATAGAAAACAGCGACTCCCTCAAGCGCTAGACCAAGCAAAACCAGCGCAATCCAAAAAAGCTTGCCTTGCATTAATAATTGTAATTTTTTTATCATGATGGTTCTCTTTCATAGCATTTTTGCCCAAATTGGACGGTTAGAATAATGTTCGCAGATAACAGCGGAAAGATACAGCCAGAGCTGGCTAAGTAAGGTGATATGTCGTTTGATAAGTCGTTGTCATCCCAACAATATTTTAGCAGGGATGACCGTGTTCTTGTAAGGTTGCGCTTTAATCCAGTAAAAGCGGTTGCCACCACTCTTCATTGTTCATATACCATTCAATGGTTTTAATAATTCCTGTCTCAAAGGTGTCTTGTGGGGTGAAGCCGAGTTCAGTTTCTAGCTTTGTTGCATCTATTGCGTAACGCCAGTCATGTCCTGCACGATCTTCAACATAAGTAATTAAATCGGCTGATTTCTTGCCATTTGCAGGGGCAGCATTAGGATATTGTTGATGTAGTTTAGGGTCTGCGGCAAACATACGATCCATCTCTCGACATAACAGCATAATAATATCGATATTAGTCCATTCATTATTGCCGCCAATATTGTAAATCTCGCCGACTTTACCTTTCTCTAAAATGACATCAATACCGCGTGCATGGTCGTCTACATATAACCAATCACGGATATTTTTTCCTGAGCCATAAACAGGTAGTGGTTTATTACGTAAAATATTGCTTAAAAACAGCGGAATTAATTTTTCAGGATACTGATAAGGGCCATAGTTATTAGAACAGTTTGTCGTGGTAACATTCAAACCAAAAGTATGATGATAAGCACGGACTAAATGATCAGATGATGCTTTGCTCGCCGAGTAAGGAGAGTTTGGTGCATAGACATGATCCTCCGTAAAGGCTTCTTCGTCGTCTTCCAGTTCACCATACACTTCATCCGTAGAAACATGATGAAAGCGGTGATCAGGTTTTGCGGTTGCTTCATTCTCGATCCAAACACGGCGTGCTGTTTTGAGAATATTGTGCGTGCCTACAATATTGGTTTCAATAAAAATATCAGGCCCTGTGATGGAGCGGTCAACATGACTTTCGGCAGCAAAGTTTACGATAGTATCAATATCATAATTAATCATAATATCTTCAACAAGTGCTTCATCTGCAATACTGCCTTCGACAAAACTAAAGTTGAGGTTATCATTTAAACCATCAAGACTAGGGCGATTGCCTGCATAGGTTAGTGCATCTAGCACCACCACTTTATCGTCTAAATGCTCTCGTAGCCAATAATAGACAAAGTTTGCACCAATAAAACCCGCACCACCTGTTACTAATAATTTACGCATATTTTCCTCTTATTTTGATGACGCTATAGAGATTATCTTGTTCTTTGCACTTCTTTGTAGAAGCCTCTTTATAGACGTTCATCTATTAAATTTTCTAAGAATCAAGTGCTGTAGCTTCGCTGGGTGGAGCTAAAACATCGGATTCTGAAGTTATTTACCTGAAAAACGATAGGAATAGAGTTATTATTCACCCAATTCAAGCAACATTTTCCTTAATCCATTACGCCAATGTTCGCCATTCATATCAAGTGTTTTCCATGTCACTGTTTTATCCAGCACGCTATAGGCAGGGCGACTTGCCGGTGTTGGATAATCGGCGGTTGTTAATGGGTTAATTAAAATCTTTTCTTCTAATAAACCCAAATGTAAGCTTTCCTCTTGGATCGCTATGGCAAAATCATACCAACTAGCTACCCCCGCATCTGTCCAGTGGTGGATTCCTGTTGCATCAATTTCTATTGCCTTCCAAATAGCATGCGCCAGTGAGTGTGCCCATGTTGGTGTGCCAATTTGATCCGCAATCACACCCAAAGCATCACGCTCAGACATTAAGCGCAACATCGTTTTAACAAAGTTATTACCATGTGCAGAATACAACCATGCGGTGCGGATAATAAAGGCCTCTTCACCTAATATCTCTAAAACAGCTTTATCACCATCATCTTTGGTTTGACCATAGACACCTTGCGGCTCGGTTGGTGCATCCACTAAATAAGGAGAGCAACCGTTGCCGCTAAATACAAAGTCGGTTGAGGTTTGGATAAATTTAATGCCATTATCTTTCGATACTTGAGCAAGATTTTTAGCACCCGTTTCATTAATCGCAGCAGCTAACTCCTGCTCTTCTTCAGCTTTATCAACCGCCGTATAAGCGGCGGAATTGATGATGACATCAGGCTTGCATTTAGCAATATAGGCGCTTACCGCATCGCTATCTGTAATATCTAGCTCAGCGACATCGGTTAGAATACATTCATAACCTTCTGGAACAGTGCGGGGTAATTCATAACCTAATTGTCCATTAGCCCCTGTTATTAATACTTTTTTACTCATAGTGAACCTTCAAAGACAGGTGCATCGGCAAGCAGGGTGGCTTCGGCATCTTTTTCGGATAAAACAGGTGGCTTATCACCGACTAAATGCCAATCAATATTCAATGCTGGATCATTCCAGCGCACACAGCCTTCATGCTCAGGCGCATAATAATCGGTACATTTGTAGACAAACTCAGCGGTTTCACTCAGGACGTAAAAACCATGCCCAAAGCCAGGTGGAACCCAAAGCATCTGTTTATTCTCTGCTGATAATTCATAGCCAACCCATTGCCCAAAAGTTGGTGAATGACGGCGTAAATCAACAGCAACATCAAATACCGCTCCTTCAACGACACGTACGAGCTTCCCTTGTGGCTGGATAAGTTGATAATGCAAACCCCGTAAAATACCTTGAGATGATTTGCTGTGATTATCTTGTACAAAGTCAATATCAATACCATTCTCAGCAAAGTGTTTGCGTTGCCAAGTTTCCATAAAAAAACCACGATGATCGCCAAACACCTGCGGTTTTACCAAAATGACTTCAGGGATTTCTGAGGGGATAAATTCCATATCATGACTGCCTATCGAAAAATGAGCGCCTATGGTACTTGCAATTTCTCTAGAATCAAACTTTTAAAGGCTTTATTCCGCATGAAGGCTCTGCTTTTTCTGACTAAGGTGAAGGGTTTTAGTCCTACTCGAAAACGTTAGTCTATTTCATTGGTTGATCGTGAGCTGGCTGTAAGTTAGCTCCCAAAAAATCATCATAAAGGTGGCGTAATAATATTAGATCAGTTTAAATCAACAAAATAGTTGACATAGAATCCATTTGTCATTAATAATACAAAACATACCGACTGGTCTATTAAAATGCCCTTATCTGAAAAAGCACAAGCAACCCGCCTCCGTATTTTAGAAGCGGGAATGAGATTGTTTCATCGTCATGGTTATAATGCCACGGGCTTAGATAAGATTATTAAAGCGGCGGGGGTGACGAAAGGCAATTTTTATTACTACTTTAAAAGCAAAGAAGCGCTCGCCCTTGAAAGTCTTGATTTGCAGTTAGAGCAAAGACTGAAAGATTTAAATAAAAAGGTTTTAAATCGTAGCGACTCAGCGCTTGAAACACTGTTGGATTTACTTTCTTTTATCTCAAGTGCTCAAAAATCACAGTACAATAAAGGCTATATCTGTGGCTGTTATTTTGGTAATTTCACGTTAGAGCTAAGCACTGCCAGTACCACTATTCG
>JAGLDQ010000212.1 GCA_023145535.1 Cocleimonas sp.
GTTTTTAGCTGGTCAGTTACATTTTTTACTAAGTTAACAGGCACGGAGAAGGAAACACCCATATAGCCACCACTTCGGCTATAAATCATTGAATTTACACCAACCACTTTGCCGTTCAAATCAAATAATGGGCCACCCGAGTTGCCTGGGTTAATTGATACATCGGTTTGGATAAAGGGTACATAGTTTCCATCGGGTAAATGACGAGACAATGCGCTCACAATGCCTTGCGTTGCCGTGTAGTCTAATCCAAACGGTGCGCCGATTGCATATACCCATTGACCGACTTTTAGCTTTGAAGAATCACCAAGCTCAAGGATAGGTAAGTCTTTGGCTGCAATTTTCAATAATGCAATATCACTGCCCTTGTCTTTGCCAATTAATTTAGCCTCTAATTCGCGTTTATCGCTTAACGTTACTTTTATTGAGTCGGCATCTTCAACCACATGTGCATTGGTAACGACATAGCCATCGGCTGAAATAATAAAACCAGAACCATATCCTTTGCTGGGATGCTTTTTCTTACCAAACCGTTTTGGCATTTTAGAATGAGGGATGCTTTTGAAAAATTTCTGTAATTCGTCTGGTAAGCCATCTAGTTCTTCCGAAAACTCGCTAGTCCCATTGCTTTCTACCTTAATATTAACGACCGCATTACGGTTATTTTCTATGAGCGTGGTTAAGTCTGGCAGTTCAAACGCTTGTACCTTTGAAATACTCATCGCGATTAATATCGTTACAATGAATAGTAGGGTTAATCGTTTTGCCAGCCCTTTATCTGTTGGTTGTGTTATTGCCCTTGTCATTTCTGATTCCTTCCTCTCTCTATGTAAGTAAGCGTAGTCTTTCATATGCGGGCTTGCTGTTTCTTTTCCACTAGATTACGGAATATTAATTAAGGCATATAACATCCTACCGTATACTTATCCCACTATGAATATACTGCTAATAGAAGACGATTTACAAACCGCATCCTTTATACAAAAGGGTTTGAGCGAGAGTGGGCATGTGGCCGATCATGCTGAAGATGGCGAAGAAGGGCTACAATTAGCTTTGCATAATAAGTACGATGTCTTAGTGATCGATCGCATGTTGCCACTGCGCGATGGCTTGTCTGTTATTAAAGAAGTGCGTAAGCAGGGCGTGGTTACTCCTGTGTTAATTCTTAGCGCATTAGGGGAGGTGGATCATCGTGTTGAAGGTCTGCAAGCTGGTGGAGATGACTACCTTGTAAAACCCTATGCGTTCAGTGAATTAATGGCACGCTTGCAAGCGCTAATGCGCCGTTCACAGCCTGCACAAGAGCAAAGTGTACTCACGGTGAGTGATCTAGAAATGAATCTGATCAAACACAGTGTGTCGCGTGCTGGGCAAGTTGTTAATTTACAACCACGAGAATTTATCCTATTAGAGCAATTAATGCGCCATGCAGGTGAAGTCGTTACGCGTACGATGCTCTTAGAAAAAGTATGGGGTTATCATTTTGATCCGCAAACCAATGTGGTCGATGTGCATATTAGCCGTCTGCGCTCAAAAATAGATCGTGAATTTAGCAAGCCGTTATTGCACACCGTGCGCGGTGCAGGCTATTCGCTTTATGATCCTGATGAGGAAGAGTAAAGCAGATCGCTTAAAATTTTCATGGAAATAATGAAAAGCTTAACTCATGCATAAAGTGCATGAAGAAGACGAAGAAAAATAAGCCTATTTTTAATGCCTTCATTCTCTTCAGGGTGAATGGTATTTTATTTCCATGAGTATTGTGGAAGAACCAACGTTCACTGATCCTCATAAATGAATAAAATTTCCAATTTTCGTCAGCTTCTTAATACCACAGCATTTCGCCTGTCATTAATTTACGCTTTACTTTTTAGTATGATAGCCACCATTGCGCTCGCTATTATCTATTGGGTTGCTGCCGGTCAAATTAAACAACAAACGGATCAGCGCCTGCGTTTGGAAACAGATGTGTTAATGGATCGTTACCACTCAGGACGTTTCGATGCGTTGGCGCAAACCATTCAGCGTCGCAACACGGACTCTAGCACCACTTTTTTCATTTATGCCCTATTAGATCGTCGTGGACGGGATATTAGTAAATCCTTTCGACCCGAATACATCACGACCGACAGGCGACAAGCCTATACCACCATGACGCTGGGTGAAATATCGCATATGATTCCCAGCAAGCAAAAAGATTCACCCGCCCGCGTTTTGCTAACACTGTTGCCAACCAAACATCTATTAATGGTGGGTGCTGATTTAAACCAGCAACAACACTTGTTAAATAAAATATTTAGCGTGGTTGCTAGCGCTATTGCGATTATTTTTACTCTGGCTTTACTGGGTGGCGTGCTGATGGGACGCAGTGTATTAAAGCGTATCGATGCAGTGCGTCAGACAGCCGGTGAGATTATTGAAGGTGATTTAACCCAACGTATGCCATTCACTCGCCGTAATGATGAGTTTGACCGTTTAAGTTTGGTACTAAACCGTATGTTGCAACGGCTTGAGACATCCATGCAGGGGATGCGCGAAGTAACGGATAATCTAGCCCATGATTTACGCACACCATTAAATCGTCTACGTAATCGCTTGGAGTTAACTTTATTAAAAAACCCTAATGCGGTTGATTATCAAAAATCGCAGCAAGAAGCGATTGAAGATGTTGATACGCTGATTAATACCTTCAATTCTTTATTGAATATCGCGCAAACAGAATCAGGCACAAAAGGTACTTTAAAAAGAGTAGACCTTACACTGCTTATGAATGGTTTGGGTGAGCTTTATGAAGTGGTTGCTGAAGAGGAAAATATCAGCTTTAGCTATCAGGTAGACGAGGCGTTAAATGTGCAAGGGAATCAACAACTACTCGCGCAGGCATTCACTAATTTACTTGATAATGCGGTGAAATATACCCCCGCAAAGGGCCATATCGACCTGCAAGCCAGTAGCAATGGTAACAATGTTATTATAACCATTACTGATACAGGGGCTGGCATTCCAGAAGATCAAAGAGATCATGTCTTTAAGCGCTTTGTACGCTTAGATAATGCACGCACTAGTGTTGGCAATGGCTTAGGGCTTAGCTTGGTCAAAGCGGTTATGAATCAGCACGAAGCAGAAATAGTGTTGGGGGATAACAAACCAGGGCTGGTTGTTGAAGTGCGGTTAGAGGGTGTTGAGACGAAGAGGCACCGCTCGTTTTCCGTTTAAAACTCGCAAAAAACAGACGATGATATAAAATATGAAAAATAAAAGGGGATTTGATATGACACCCAATAAATACACCTCACTACTCTTTATTTCAGTGATTAGCATAATGCTATTTAGCGCTTGTGATACGATTTCGGGGGTAGGAAAGGATATACAGAAAGCAGGTAAAGTGATTGAGAATGAAGCCAATAAGCGATAGATTGCTTATCA
>JAGLDQ010000213.1 GCA_023145535.1 Cocleimonas sp.
TCTTTGAAATAGCGTTGTAAAATCCAATGGGGTATCCGCTATTTCAATACCATAGAGTGGCCAGAGATATTCTAAAGCATACTGCTGACCTTTGGTAAGACGACCCTGACGTAATACGAAGCTGCGAATAGCGCGGTTATTATTACTCATTTATAAATCCATTTGGTTTTTCTTTCTTAATAGCGAAGAGATTACCATTGATGGTTGCGCCTTGTTCCATCTCTAGTTCGTTATAATGGACATTGCCTTGGATAAGGGCGGTAGGTTTTAGGCTTAAACGCTTGTATGCAAATATATCGCCAGAGATGCGGGTATGAACGAGTATGTTGCTTGCTCTGATTTCCCCGTTTATTTCACTGCCTTTTTCTAACACAAGTGTGCTGTCAGCTTCTTCGGTTGAAATAATATTTCCTGTTACTGAGCCAAAAATATGTAAGCGACCAGAAAAAAACAAGTCCCCTGTTAGTTTGGTGTCCTTTCTAAGAATAGAGTATTCAATATCATCTTCTTGATGCGGAGAGTCTGTTGGTTTCATTGTAATTTGATGAATTTCAGCAGTTAGGGTGCTGATTCTCTCCTTTTAATTGTTTGATTTCTTTACATAGAGAAGAAATGGTGTCATCTCTAACTTGTAGATCATCCATCAGAACATTGAATTTTTCTTGTAAATGAGTTCCTTGTTTTTTATTGTCAGTTGGACTCATTTTTCCTTTGTTTACTGCTTCACGAGCAGACTTTAACTTTAGATTTAGTGTTATTTTTTCTTCAAAACATTTATTAAGCTGATTTTTTAAGGCAAATTGTTCGCCTTGTGTTGCTTCAACGGTAGGTGTTGCATTCGCAATGGCTTGTTTTGTCTTTAATTTATTTAACCACCAACCCAATATAACCCCAATTGAGAGTGAGATGATTAATAAAATGGTCATTTCCAAGATTAAAAAAAGCATTGTTTTCCTTTAGCTAGCTTGATTTTTTACTACTAATTAGCTATACCCAATTAGTAATAGAAAATGTATAACAGATATACCATTCGTAAATCTATACTTGGACACATTATTAGAACATGGGTATAGTTGAAGATATAGCGAAAGAACTGTCTTTAAATGGCAAGCCCATTGGACAATGCTTTTAATAGTAATTGACGTGAACCAACTCTACAAGGTTAAAGTTAGGTAAAATGACGACTGAATCCTCCTTATTTCCTAGCTCATCTCAGATGAGTTATTCTTTTGGCCTCGCAGGTGAAAAAAGCATAGCAATAGATCAAGACTATGATCCTGTTACAGCTTGGCGTGCATTATCTCACCATGTTGTTCGTTACCCTCGTGATTTACGTGCTCATGCACAGCGCATTTTACTTGGACATCATAATAGTGATGTTTCTAGTTTTCTTCCGGGTTCTTTGCAAGATTTATTTTTGATTTTGGAAAATAATGGCTATGCGTTACGTAAAAACTTACTGGATTTATCAGCGCAGTATCTAACGAAGAAAGAAGTTAGCTTTTTTACTCAATGGATAAAGCAAAATGCGAAAAATGATAAAAGGTATCATTGTTGGCGAACGGGTTCAGTGCTAAGTACGGGTAGTTGCGGTGGAGAGTCATTATTAGATCAAGAAGAGCAAGAAAGAGAATCAAGTACTGCGTCTTATACTGATGTCCTTGAAGAAGCTAGATCCTGTTTGGACTATGGTCAGTTAGATGTGGCTCAGCAGTTATTAGAAGATGAAATACTGAAGTCTCCTGAGTCAAAAGAAATAGAGCAAGAGTTATTAACGATTTATCAATACAGTAGAAACAGAGATCAACTTATTGCTTTAGGAAAAGAGTTGGAAGCACAAGGTGTCACTCTTTCTGAAGAGTGGATTGAATGCCAGCAAAACTCCAGTACTTGGAATGAATAATAATAAAATGAGACATTGTTAATGTTTAATAAAACCTCACAGAGACCATTAATTGTTGAATTAATGGATATAAGCAAGCAGAATGAGGCTATATTGAAATTCTTTATATCAGGGGTTGGAAATAAAGTATTTAATATAGGCAAAACCTCTTCAGAAGTTGAAGCATATATCATCGATTATGATTTTCCTGGAGCTAAGGCTCACTGGGATGAAGAGCATGCTGCTGATAATAAACCTTGTATAATTTTGTCTACGGATAATCCACAAACTGATAACTCTGTGTGGGTGGGCAAACCTTTATCATCTAAGAAATTGATAGAAGCAGCGATGGCAATAAAAGATATTCTGAAGCAATCGCCATCGACAATGTCATCAAGATTAGATACTGAGGAATTAGATAGTGAGGTAATGCCAAAGAAGCCCGATATGGAAGTATTTTCTTTGGCAAGCGAAACGGCAATTCCTAAAAAGGATATTAGCCCAAAGAAAATGGCGGCTGTAACACTGGTTTCTTCTGAACAGTCAAAGACCGACGGTATCAAAGCCTCTGCTGGAAAACCAGTTCATATTGCTGAAGGCAAATTAAAAACAAAAGAAATTAAAAAACCAAGAACAAAAGAGCAGATAGCGCAAGAGGTTGTTCAAAGGGAAATGCGCTGGAAAGAACTTTGCGGAGAAAACAATGATACAAGGTCGCATCAGGCTGATGAGGTGCGTTATGTTCCTGAAAATTACTTTATTGGAAAATTGACGGGTGCAGTACGTTTGGCTAAACAATCTCAGCAGATTGTAGAGGTTAAAGCACAGCCTCACTCCGTTTATATTTTGCCTGATAAGCATCAAATTTTCACAGCGATAGACATTGGCAATGAAAGTTTTATAAAATTTTCTCGTGATAAGATTGCACAAGGGGAAATGAATATTCATATATTGAGCAGTATTGAAACAGGGAAACTGGAATTACAAATGAGTAAACAGCCTGAATACATTCACAGTTTAGAGTCGTTTCTTTGGACAAGTAGTCTGCTGGCCTCACAAGGGCGGATACCCGCAACAATAGATATCGATAAAAAGACGGCATTAAAGTACTGGCCGAGTTTTGCTCGTATTGAGGCCTTTCCCTATAGTATGAGGATTGCTGCTTTGTGGCATCACTCTCCTGATACATTGGTACAAATGGCAACGAAGCTGGCGATACCACAACGTTATGTGTTTGCTTTTTATAATGGTGCTGATGCTTTGGGTCTCATTGAGCATGACCCTAAGAAAGTAAAGAAGCAAATAAAGGCTAGCCCCAAGCAAAAGGGTGGTGGTTTAATTACACGTTTGTTTAAGCGTTTAATGAAAGGGGGGTGATTATATGAATGTTGTAAACAGAAAAATCATATTTACAGGCCCTGTAGGGTCAGGAAAGACAACTGCAATAGTTTCAATTAGTGATATTGCACCTGTTACAACGGATCAAAATGCCTCCGATATGACGCAAAAGCGTAAGCGTAACACCACTGTTGCTATGGATTATGGTGTTATAAACGTTAGTGAAAATGAACGTGTCCACCTCTATGGTACTCCAGGTCAAGAACGATTTGACTTTATGTGGAATATTCTGACGAAAGGTGGTATCGGTTTAATTTTATTAATGGATAATACACGACAGGATCCATTTCAGGATTTAAAATTTTATACAGGGGCATTCAAAGAGTTTATTGACGAGCAACAAATGGTTGTGGGTGTAACCAGAATGGATTTACAACGCACGCCCAATATCGATGATTATAGAAGATGGTTGGATGAATTGGGATATTCTGCCCCTGTTTTTGAAATTGATGCGCGTTCAAGGAAGGATGTTTCAGTCTTAATTCAAGGGCTACTTTTATCCCTAGACCCAGGAGTATCTTAGTAATGAGCAACTATGTTCCCCAACAAGATCTTTATTTAGGCGTAACACCAGCAGGTTGTTATTATGCCGTTCAGGATAATAAAGATGAGCCAGGACGGAACTTTTTACATAATATATTGCGTCAACTAGAGACTCCCTTGTTTAATGTCAAGGTAGCTTGTGCGTTTAGTGGTTTAAAGAAAAAAAATGCGCTTGAATTTGTTCATTGGCTACAAGATGCTGGTTTTATTTATGGAATGGAAGAGCCAGAAGATGCACCACAAGATTCGCTTGAAATTCTTCTCCCAGAGAAACTAAAAACACTGTCAGACGAAGGTAAAGCTATCTTGGCAGGGTCTCAGGGGTTATATCTTGGAGCAGCAGGTTACCCGCATGAAGCTGCCGAAGAGCTGGCAGCAATGAGTGCAAACTTAAGCAATGTATATAAACATCACGCGTCTTTATTACGAGGTAACCTAGGATATAGGCAACAGGCATGGGGATTGGTGGACTCATCGGGTAATAGCAAGGTAGGCTTTTGGCCAATTCATATTGGTGATGATTACTTTACATTAATTATTGCTGGTATGCCGCAACTTAACCAAGATAGTTTTAAAGAGATTATATGGGCTCTATCAACACGTTACGATATGAGATGATAATTTCACGAAATATTACTTTATTTAACAGAGGAAATACTTATGCGTTCTGAAATGCTGAACTCAATTTTAAGTGACTTAAATGGCTCAACAGCGGATATAGAAGCGTCAGCCGTACTTTCTACTGACGGGCTAATGATGGCATCTGTATTGCCAGCAGGGATGGATGAAGACCGTGTTGGTGCAATGAGTGCTGCAATGCTGTCTTTAGGTGATAGAACCGCAGAAGAGTTAGGCCGAGGAGCATTAGAACAGGTGCTTATCAAAGGCGATAATGGTTATATTCTAATGACACATGCAGGGCATGAAGCGGTACTTACAGTGCTAGCAAAGCAAAATGCAAGATTAGGACTGATCTTTTTGGATGTGAAGAGAGCTGCTGAAAGTACCGCTAAAATTTTGTAATAGAGTCTACGTTATTAATAGTGTACTACAGGGGGAATGATCGTCGTCATATACGACAGTTGTTATTAGCTTAGCTGGCTTAAAGGGATTTTCGAAAGCTTAAAGTGTAAAAATAATAATGGTCTTTATTATAAGTACTTCCTAAAGAGAGGATATGATTTAGGATGTAATCAGCGGAAAGTATGTAATGCGCACACAAAAGCGTGGCAATAAAATAATGTTTACAATAAACAAACGTATTATTCAGGTACTCTTTTTAATCCCTGCGCTTCTTCTTGGGGTATTAGTAGCGCCTGCTAGTTATGCTGAAAATATTAAAGCAACCTATGGTCCGATTAAAGGTAGCGATACGTTAGGTAAAATTGTTTCACGCAATTATTCTGGCTCAAACCTTTCCTCACAACAGATCATGACAGGGATTTTGCGAACCAACCCCGAAGCGTTTATTGGTGGCAATATTCATTTTTTGCTTAGAGGGGCGACCCTTCGTTTGCCCGCTGAAAGCTTAATAGCAACGATAGATCAACAACAAGCGAACAAACTAATAAGCGAGCATTATCAATTTTTTAAAAAAGGAAAGACCGGTAATTTTAAAATAGAGCCTTTAGCTAGTGCAGATGCTAATTCAGATACCGTTGATTTTGAAAGAGATGCAACGATAATTCTTGGAGAAGGCATTGGCGGTGATGCTCTGCAACAGCAAGACACTGAGTCCTCTAAAACAATAACACCTGAAATAACAAAGAATGAACCAGTTAAAAGTACGAGTATTCAGGTAAAAAAAGAAGTTTCACGCCCCGTTGATAATAATATTAAAGATATTGAACTTGAGTCATTAAAAATTAAAATTTCTCAATTAGAGAAGATACTGTCTAGAAGAGGGGATTCTGATACCAGTAGCACTAATGATGAAATCTCAAAAGAATTAAAAAATACACTAACAACACAAAAAGTTAAAATAGATCTATTAGAAAAAGAAAGAAATAATAAAAATCAAGAATTAAATGAACTACAAGTAAAAATCACTGAACTTGAAGCATCGCAACAAAAGATGTTGCAGTCCCTGTCTGAGAACAAAATAATAACAGGAACAGCAGATGATAAAGATGTATTTATTGCTGAATTAAAAAAGAAAAATGTGATCTTAGAAAAGCAACTTAGTTCATTGCAAACAGCGTTAGATCAAAAAACAGCCGAGGTTGTTTCCCTTACCGATAATATTAGCGAATCTAAGTTAAAGATTA
Organism: Cocleimonas sp.; assembly: GCA_023145535.1. Taxonomy (GTDB): domain Bacteria; phylum Pseudomonadota; class Gammaproteobacteria; order Thiotrichales; family Thiotrichaceae; genus JAGLBW01. The sequence goes on from JAGLDQ010000213.1 coordinate 6,091, forward strand.
GTGAATTAGAAACAAAGTTGCTAGATAGTGATAATGAAAGTAGCAAGTTAGATCAGCAAATAGCAAAAATGGAAGCCAAGCTTGCAAAAATCAGGCAGGAACCTGTCAGAAATTTAGCAGTAAACGAAGTCAATGGCGCAACATCGAGTTTTGGAATGTCCCCTTGGGTTTGGTTGTTACCTGCACTGTTTTTACTATCAATTTTAGCTTATCTATTTAAACGTTCTTTTTCACAACCTAAAAAAGCGCTCGTTATCGATGATATTGATACTACAGATTACAACTTACAACAAAATACAGAAGCACTTGTTGAAACAGATGAGAAGCTTTCTGAGCAGAAAGAATCGAATAGAGCAAAAGCAATAGCCTCTGTTCCTGATATTATTAGCTCTGCCAATGAAGAAGAATCTGTAGAGGCCGCTATTAAGCTTGATATAGGAAAAGCTTACCTAGATATGGATATGTCGGAGGCAGCGATTGAAATATTACAAGAAGCCTATGAAGAAGGGAGCGAAAAGCAACGCTTAGAAACACAGTCGTTATTAGAAAAATTAGCATAATTAAAGACTATTCTGATCATGTATTTTTATAGAAACTTTATGGAATGCCTCAATGTAAATGAAAGCACAAATTGCATGTTACTTTACATATAATCTCGTTATAGGTTTTTTCAGCAAGCTCAATACCATCATTTTACCTTCTCTTTTTCATTACTCAATGATATCTGGTTGAAAATTAAACTCAAACGGTCTCCTCGGTTATAGATAGAGATAATTGCCTCAATAATCCGAATAAAATTTCTTCAACTTCTAAGGTGTTTAATAATTAAGCCTTGAATGATTGGAGGATATATGAAAAAAATAACTAAAAAAGATTTGCTTATATTGCTGACCATGTGGCTAAGTCCTGCTGTGATATTGTTGTTAATTGTTTCAATCTATCTTATTCAGCCTAAAGTAGAAGCAAAATTGGTTTCAAATGTTAGATCTGTATTGGTAGCGAATAATATTGATGCGGAAGTATCCTTTTCAGGAAGAGATGGAAGACTCTCAGGAGAGGTTGATAGTCAGGAAATAGCAGATAATGCACAAAGATTATCACTTACTGTTTTTGGAATACGTATAATGCGTAATCAATTATTAGTTAGGAAGCCTTATATTACGCCTGAAATTTATAATGAGCCACAACCGCCAGTTTTTAAGAAAGTATCTTATAAAATCGATTTTCATCAAGAAGCGGGTCAAATAATCAGCGAAGAGTTTGAAATAGAAAGTGAAAAAGAAAAGCCACACTATAATTCTGATATGGAAAGGATAATGCTGGCTATGCAACAAAAAGTGGAGCCAGTCATGCAACCACTTTCAAGAAAAATCGTATCTATTACTATTCCATTAGAGAAGGGATTGGCAGAACATGAGGAAGATAATGTTTTAGAGAGTGCCATTACGCATAGCAAGCCTATAAAGCCTCGAGATAAACAAGCCAAGCATCAACTCAATAAAAGTACTGATAATCTATTCAATATAATCGATGACTTTAATACTTCATTGGGGTTTTTAGCAGATAACCATGCTAAGGATCAAAAAGAAGTTGGATTGCAAAAGGAGTTTGCATCTCAATCTATCGATAAAATAGATTTATCATCAATACAGTTTTCTAATAGCTCAACCAGTTTGCCAGTTGAGGCGCATCAAGTCTTAGACAAAGTTGCTACAAGCATTAAAATACAGTCATATCCAGCCATTGAACTAATCGCCTATGCAAATGACTCTGATATAGCTTATGCCAGAGGCGTTGCTATTCGAGAGTATTTAGCCGTAAAGGGTATTAATAAAAATAGCGTTCATGTATCTGGACATACTATTAGTGATAGCAATAGGATTGATTTTGAAATCCGTCCTTATATTCATTGAGAAAACTGTAAAATTTGGACATCCTTCAATTTTTTAAAAAGTAGTCTAGACTTCCTTAGCCTATATGGAATTTATGCAAGTTAGCGTAGCGTATTTTTCCGACCCCGCATTACGCTAGTCCACATAGGGGGTTAAGAAGTATCAACTAACATACGAAGAAGACTAAATCTCCAATGAATCCTATGCTAGGATCAGAACAAGCCGCTTTTAGATATGCTTATTGTTACAGCTTAACGCGCGCACAACATTAAATGGATGTATTTGCTCTGCTTTGTTTGATCCCTATGCTTGGATAGCATTTAAAAAGTAAATATAGGATTTTGATTTTTTTCTTTTTTAAATAACTCGATAGCCGCTTTTTGCAAGAATAGATCATCCTTTTCTCTTTGTAATGCTGCTTTACGAATGCGTAATGCCGTATTCTGCTGTTGTTGCTTCTGTGCGGCTACTTTGCGTACATACAATACTTTTTTCTGCTGTTGTTGTGCTTTAGCGACTAAGGTTGTTGTGCTGGTCGCTTTGATTGTTTCTTCTGGTAAGCGTGACTTAAACCGTCTTGCCATTACACTTGCACCAGGATTGTAAGATGGCTTTGACATGCGGGTGATGCCTCCCATACGGGTACAACCATACCACCAGCAACGATTCTTTGTTTGGAAATACATTAAACCACGATATTTGGGTGCTACTTTTGCATCTTGAGTGATATATTCTTTTATTCCCCAGCTACCAATCCAGTTATAAGCGCGTGGCGCAGAGAAGGCAACAAAGAGCTTCCCGCCTGATTTTTTCCAACCTTCAAGAAATTCATAATACAATTTTGACATGCGTTCATCTTTATTTGCTTGAATTAAGAAGGCATTAGGCCCTTCTTTCATGGTATGTGTTTTATAAGCAACCAAGTGTTGTCCCCCTTCATAGGCAACGAGTTCTACCCCGTAACGTGATGCTGTTTTTGCCTGATTCTGGATAATTTTAATCGTATTAGGAACAGAGTATTTATTACGGGGAGAGCGTAATAGTTCAAAGACACTATCGACGCTATCGATTTTCTTTTGCGCTGTTTGTGTCGCGTGAAAATAGGGCGCTATTGCTAGTGAGTCAACATGCTTATAAGCATCTTCATAACCTAGTAGCATATGTGTTAATGGCACATTGGTTGCCATCCCTCCCATAACGCGTACGATACGATTTACCCCTCTAAATTCTTGTTCCCATATTTTGAATATTTCAACACTACGCTTGGAGAAGAACTTATAGCCTGCATAGGCTTTGTTTTTATCCAATCCTAAGCGTGCGCCCATATTTTGAATATAATGTGTTTGTGAGAAAATACCATTCCATGCTTCATTGGTATATTCGATATAGGCTTTTAGTTTAGGGTCTAAATTATTACTAACGTAACGTGCATATTTGCGTACAAATTCATTATTGGCACGATGTGGTAAATTAAACCAAGGATCAATACCAACGGTATTGGCTAGTTGAACCATAACTTCCAATGGAATACCACGTCGTCCTTCTTTTCCGCCCCATGTTGATTGTTCGACGGTCGGTCGTCTGTTCCACATAGCAAGATTATTACGCGTGATTCCAGCCATGTTCATGAGGCGTATAACGCGAAATTTTTTCATAAAGGTTAGATAATCAGGGTTGAAGACAATATTTTTAGCATGTGCAACATAGGCTAAAAATGGATTGCTTTTAGTACATCGGCGTGGGTTACGAATATGTCGGAAGGGATCATTTTTACAGATTCCACCTGGCATAATGACCTGAATATCACGAATATAATCATCAGGGTCAGTTTCTGTAATGATTAACGTTCCTGTAATTTTTCCCTTGCGTCCTTTTAAGATAATAATATCCTTTCCTGGATAGTGTCGAATCAAACGCGCGTTACCACCATATCTTATCTTTCCTTTTCCTTTGTAGAGCACGGTATAAGCGCCAACAGGAATACTTTGTTGGGGCATATTAGCAACGAAACGTGTACCTGCCTGACCTCCATTAAGCTTTTTTGGCCAACCAAATTGATCATACTCTACCTTTCCTTTCGTTAACCAAGGGCGTGCTTCTTGAAAGGGTAAGGACATGCGAAATAAATCAACAAAAGGTACGCTGGCATCTATCTCCATTGCTTCATTGGTATTGATTCCAAGAGGCGAAAGAAGATTAGGTTGGGGGGCCGCACTTAGTGAAGCAGAGAAAAAGAAGGTTAATAAAAAAAATACGCCAGTAGGCATAAGTGATTTATTGGTAAACATCATGATGAAGTACTTCCTTGCACTAAATATAAAATGACACATTGAATGGTTATACCTTTGTGATCCAAAGGCTAAGTATTCAGGTAAGAGAAAAGAATCGCTAAATTATATTTGGCACTTATATTGGGGTGAGAGTAGAGTCAATCTACTTAACTATAAATCCAGATCATCTTTAGCTGAACTAATGGTTGTATATTTTTTACTGCAATAGAAACTTTTCATACTGGCTATCTATATAGAGGGGATTTAGTTAATTGTCCAATAATTTAGAGTAGATTGATTGTTTTTTGATCTCTAAAAGCGAAGGGGATAAGCCAGAGGTAAAATTTAGCGTGAGTAATCCGCACTTTTGATGAAATCCAGCAAAATAATGCTTTGAAATTTTGGGGAGTGCTTGATGGTTAGAAAATTACTAGAAAGGGCCGTTATTATTTTTAGGACTTTTTTAGACTCAATGATAAAGAGAGTGTAAGCCATACCCTTATCATTGATGTTGGTCGTATTTTTTAGAAGCGCTGTTAATTAGAAGCCATTTTTAATGATTTGCGTGGCTTTGACTCTTTTCCCATTTGAGAGAACTTCTCTGCAAATAAAGTCATATAGTATTTGTCTTGCTTATCTAAAGGAAAATCGAGTGTTGTCACTTCACCTTTAGGGGAAAGGTAGGTTTTTTCGATAATAGTCACTTCAGACTGATCTGTGCCCACATCTTTGCGCTTAGCCATTTTACCCGTGTCTTTATAGCCTTTAGCAATTAATGCTTTATTAATATCTTCGAAGTTAAACATGATGCCACCAGCAACACGGTTTTTGATCATTACGTCTGTGGTGCAGCCATCCGTTTCAGGGGATACAGCAAAGCTGATTTTATTGATATGTGTTTCATAAACACCATCAAAACCATCAGCTAATTTAAAACG
>JAGLDQ010000214.1 GCA_023145535.1 Cocleimonas sp.
GTGTGTAGCGCAAGAAAAGTGGAAAGATATTCAGATTTAGACATTTCCAAATTTTCTGATGTTTCAGAGCCGCAACCATTCAGTAAAAGCGAAGTAAGTAAAGCAGTAGAAATGAGGAGTGTTGAAGGAAAAAGTATGCGCATGAGGAGTCCCAATGTATTTTTATTATTGTCTGATTATTTTTATTTATTAGCTTAATTATTTTATCTCTAGGCCGTTGTAATATCAAGAAACAAGGCCGCAAACTAGATAAGTGGTAGGTTTTACAGTATATTGCTTGCGTATCTTAACGCTGGATAAATAGTAATTAACTTGTTTGAAAAAACAATTAACAACAGAATATACCGAATGAAGCTAGCTCTCTTACAATCAAAATTTTTGCAACTGCGTAATCATGGTTTATTTCAAAGCTTTGTTATTGGGGTCATTGTTTTTTCAGCTTTAATGATTGGCGTGGAAACCTATGCCATTCCCCCGTGGTCTATCAAACTTATTACGGCTTTAGATTGGTTTGTCACCCTTTTTTTCTTGGTAGAAATTCTTATTCGCTTAATTAGCAGCAAGAATATTAAAGAGTTCCTTAAAGACCCGTGGAATATCTTTGACAGTATTATCGTTATTACTAGCCTAATCCCTTTCGATGGCAGTGAAACAGCCTTGTTAGGGCGTTTATTGCGTATTTTTCGTGTATTGCGTTTGATTTCATTTATTCCAGAGTTACGTGTATTGCTTAACGCCTTTTTTACGGCTATTCCGCGCATGGGTTACGTCTCTTTGTTGATGTTTATTATTTTTTATATCTATGCGGCGATAGGTGCAATCCTTTTTTCTGATATTAATAGTGAATTATGGGGGAATATCACAATTTCAATGCTAACCCTCTTTCGTATTGCCACCTTTGAAGGCTGGACAGAGGTGATGTACGAAACTATGAAAGTATATCCTCTTAGTTGGACTTATTACCTCACCTTTATTTTTATCGTCGCTTTTATGTTCTTGAATATGATGATTGGAATCGTTGTTGAAACCTTGCAAGAAGAGCATGAAAAAGAAAGCCTTGAGTCAGGTGAGGGGGAGTCAGCCGAAGTGCATTGGATTAAGGAGCATACAGGAGAAATGGAAAAACGGCTTGAGCGAATTGAGCAGCTTTTGGAAGCGCAAGCAAATGCCTCTCAGGTGAAAAAAGACTAAACCACGAAATAGACAAAATACACGGAAAAATAAATGCTATCTTTCCGTGTATTGGAGGTATTTAGTTCGCTGGGAGCGACCTATCTTCGATAATGCCGTATCAATCCATCCGCAATCCACTTAGCAAGCAACTCCCTATTTTGCGGTAAGATTATTCTTTTTTGATCATTGCTATTACGAATATTGGCCAGTTCAAAATAAACAGCCAAGGGCTTTACATTCATCAACATAAACAATTTTCGAGGGATCACACGTCCTGTGTAGGATTTTGCAGCCTGAAAATAATTATATTTAGACTTAAACGTACGATATAAACGTGTGGCAACTTTCTTACTCGATCTAGATTTGGGTGCATGATAGAAAAATACATCGATACGTTTTTTTCTATTGCGAGAATCTATATGCACCATCAGTGTGATCTGATTTTTACTTTTGTATCCCTTCTTTTTATAGGAATAAAACAACTTATTAATAATAAAAGCCCGATCTCTTAAGCGAGGACGCTGAGAGCGCACAATCGTCTTATTCCCTAAATAGACTTCATCGGTATCACACTTTAAATATTTATGATCACGGATGCCATCATTGGGGTCACGGGTTATGATATGCACAATAGCACCACTGGCAATGAGTCTGCGTGCCAATCTTAGCGTGACATCATAGCCATATTCATCTTCACACAGGGTATGTCCTGCACGCTTAGCTATTGCACCTGGGTCAGGGCCACCATGCCCACCGACTAAATAAAATACTTTACCACGCAGTTTATTCGAGACTGTTTTTACATAAGCATGTCTTTTGCCAAAAATAGGGAAATAATTTTTTCTTTTGCTTCTTGTCGCTTGTTTTTTTCTTGGCGTGGCTTGTCTTTGTCTGCGATTATACGGCTCGTTTGCACAGCCAATATCTTGATAAGAAACCCACAAGTCTCGATTATCAACAAAAGAAGCACGACGCAAACCTCGTTGCTGCAATCTTTTATTAAACTTCTTAATCTGAAGTGCTTTTTTCCAATCAATCTGTTTATTTCTAGCCCTTAGGGTTGAGCGAATGCTGTGGCCATTATAACGATAGCGCAGTATGGGTAATTTATACGTTTTCCCCACTTGTAAACGTGAAGAAGCCCCTAGACGGTTAAGCTGATAAAACTGGTTCTGATTACATCGAGAACCGTGTAAATTATATTGTGAGAGTATTGATGCAATATGATCGCCCCGTTTTGCTTTAATACTCAGCCAGCTTGGTGATGCGGCAAAGCCAATATTGCTGGTGATGATAGATAAAATAAGTGCTAGAAAAAGCTTTCTCATAGCAATAAAATTCCCCGAACTGTTGTTTAATTATTATATTTTAGAGTGACTCTGAATGTTGAGATTAGTTCATAGGAATGATAGCATATCTAACTTAAATACATGAATAATTAAGAATAATTTATATTTTTGAATAAAAAATTTAAATCTAAATATTGCTCCAGCGTATCGGCCAATAAATCTATTCCTTGTTCGCGTAGCCTAAAATAATCAGGTGTTTCAGCCTGCTCTAAACCCGCCCATGTGAGTAATGCATTACAGGCTGATGTCTGATCAAATAGCCCATGCAGGTAACTTCCTAATACTTGATGATCGTTTGAAAATGCGCCATCGGCGTGCTGATCAAATAAAATGGCGGCCTGTTTTAATGCCTTACCCGTGCTAATTCCTGTGTGAATTTCATAACCAGAAATAGGGGTTTTTTTACCGTCCCCTAGATTTAATATTCCAGATTGTTGCTTGAGCTGTTTTTGTTGATGCAAAGTCGTTGTAAAATCCATGAATGCAAACGCATGGCTACTCCCTGCAAGGCCTTCTGTGCCTTCAGGGTCATGGATCTGTTTTCCCAGCATCTGAAAACCACCGCAAATACCGATCAATTTGCCACCATAGCGCAGATGTTTTTGCAGCTTTTTATGCCAGTTATGTTGCTGTAATGCCTGCAAATCATTACGCGTATTTTTACTTCCCGGTAGAATAATCAAATCACAATTTGGCATGGGTTGCGTTATATCAACAAACTGTAAATTCACCTGTGGATGCAAGCGTAAAGGGTCAAAATCCGTATGATTACTAAGATGTGGCAGACGTGGCACAATGACATTAAACAACGCATGATTAGGCACATTGCTTTGTAGGTTTAAACTGTCTTCCGCTTCAAGATAAAGCGTCTTAAGATACGGTAAGACACCAAGCACTGGCTTTCCCGTATGCGCTTCAAGCCATTTAACGCCTGAAGTTAGCAAACTGGGGTCTCCCCGAAAACGATTGATAACGAGTCCTTTAATGCGTGCCTGTTCGGATTCAGATAACAACGCCAATGTTCCGGCCAACTGTGCAAATACACCCCCACGTTCAATATCGGCCACTAAAATGACAGGGCAATCAACGGCTTCGGCAAATCCCATATTCGCAATATCATGTTCACGCAAATTAATTTCAGCGGGGCTGCCAGCGCCTTCGACAATCAGATAATCGTACTGCTGCTGTAAGCGCTGCCATGACTCCAAGACATACGGCATCACCCTTGGCTTATAGGCATGATAATCGCGTGCGCCCATTTGCCCGCTCACTTTGCCGTGAATAATAATTTGCGAACCTGTTTCTGAATTAGGTTTTAGCAACACTGGGTTCATATCGGTATGCGCTTCAAGACCCGCCGCTTGCGCCTGTACTGCTTGCGCTCGACCAATTTCCCCGCCATCAATAGTGACCGCACTATTTAAGGCCATATTTTGGGGTTTAAAGGGGGCAACCCTGATGCCACGACGTTGCAGCAGGCGGCATAGTCCCGTGGCAATTGCCGTTTTTCCCGCATCAGAGGTAGTGCCTTGAACCATGAGAGAAGGTGTTTTTTTGCTCATTGTTCAAAGCTCCAGCGCAACAGTGCATTCTGAATTTTCTTACCACGTCCCCTATTTGTTTTTTTACCATTATGCAGGATAATAATCACTAAGCGTTTCCCTTGTCGATTGAGCATATAACCTGCGATTGCGGTGACCTTGTTTAAGGTGCCTGTTTTCATATGACTGCGCCCACGGAGATCACCTTTACGGAAGCGGCGCAGCATTGTCCCATCCAGACCTGAAACGGCCAGTGATGCCATAAACTCAGGCATATAAGGCTCACGATAAGCGATCTCTAATAACTGCGCCATTTGTCGTGCGCTAATGCGTGCCGTGCGAGATAATCCAGAGCCGTTATCAATGACAATCCCCTTTGTTTGAATATTGTTCTCTCTAAGTGTTGAAATAACGGCATCTCGACCTTTTTGCAAGGTAGCAGGCGCACCGTAGCGTTTAGCGCCGAGGGTTAATAAAACCTGACGCGTCATGACAT
>JAGLDQ010000215.1 GCA_023145535.1 Cocleimonas sp.
ATTAATTTGATCGCATTTTCTTTGTTTTTAGCGGCTTTTGTGACGGCAATTCCACTAATGTTAACGTGTGCGCCTCGCCCTGCTTGATTCGGCCAAAAGATTGCCATTTTTTCAGCGGCCTGCTGTTGTTTGGGATCTTTTTTAGCATGAACCATTTTGCCAAAATAATAGGTGTTAGCGATGGCGATATCACACTGTCCTGCGGCGGCGGCTTTGATTTGATCACGGTCTCCGCCTTTGGGTGGCTTGGCAAAATTCCCAACAAATGCTTTTGCCCATTGCTCAACGTCTTCTTTTTTATTATGCGCTAACATGGATGCAACTAATGATTGATTGTAAATATTGTTAGAAGAGCGAACACAAATACTGCCTTTCCATTTTTCATCCGCAAGCGCTTCATAGGTTGATAGATCTTCTGGTTTTACCCGATCTTTAGCATAAAAAATAGGACGCGCACGTTGTGATAAACCATACCAAAAACCATTTGGCTCACGTAAATTAGCAGGAATCGCTTTGTTTAAAACATCGGACTGAATACTCTGCAAAACACCTGCTTGTTGCGCGCGAGACAACCTGCCCGCATCAGTGGTGATAAAAATATCTGCGACACTATTTTTTCCCTCAATCTCCAATCGCTTCAGTAATGCATCTGCTTTTCCTGTGACTAAATTGACTTTGATTTTAGTCTGCTCGGTAAATTTATCTAATAATGGTTTTATCAACTGCTCTTTACGTGCGGAATAAAGGTTTAGCTCATTCGTTTCGGCGAAAGAGGCGATAGGCGCACTTATAGAGAGGCTGAGGAGGCTGGTGATTAAGAATTTTTTGCTGGGAAAAATCATTTTAAGATCTCAAATGGTTTAAAACTTGAGATACTAATACAAGTGATAATAATTATCAAATGCGTTTTTGCGCGATAAAATAAGAATATAACTGATGTGACGCATCAACAGATTTCAAATCCTGCCATTAATTAAAAGCCAACCGACGGGTTATTTGATGATGCACTGATAGCATCATCAACTAAGCTCGAAAAGCCTGTGGTCGTCATATAGATAAAGGATGTAATCAGGTTTATTCATATCTTGATATTTTAGTAGATATTTTGCTTACTGCGTAACATCCATCACTAAGAAAGACGGTAAAATCAGTTTATTCTGATTTTTACGAATTTCATTAACGCCGCTAAAGAAGTCTTTGATAAGCGTATTAGAATTGTTATTGATCAATTTCATTTGGCAAAATGCTATCGAAAAAGGCTAGATACTTTGTGAAAACAAGAAATGAAGCATTCAAAAAAACTTGGAACAGACAGAGTATGCAAAATTGAGAGGTGTTATATGGTTCGTGAAAAACCCAATAAAAACAATCGACTAAAGAGCGCTTCGTCTTATCATAGCTTTTTAAACAAGCCGTTGCCGACCATGAAAGAGAGTCAAAATGTCATGTACAAAGAGTGCTAACCCTTTATTTGAATAATCGCATAATCATGGGTAATCGTTGCTGTTTCAGCCAGCATAATCGAGGCAGAGCAATATTTTTCTGCGGATAGATCGATTGCTCTAGCTACTTTTGTTTCATTTAGATTATGGCCTTCGACAATAAAATGAAGGTGAATTTCGGTGAATACTTTGGGTACATTATCCGCACGTTTAGCGCTGATTTCGACTTCGCAGTTAGTAATATCTTGACGACCTTTGGTTAACATGGAAACAACATCAAAAGAGGAGCAACCGCCTAAGCCAAGTAGTAGCATTTCCATTGGACGAATGCCTAAATCACGTCCGCCCGCTTCTGGTGGGCCATCCATAACAACGGAATGACCGCTGGCTGATTCACCAACAAAACTCATATTATCTAGCCATTTTACGCGTGATTTCATCTGTGTATTCCGTGGTTAATTTATTTTAGTTTGTCTTCAATCGCATCTATCAACAACCCTGCAATGTTAGCAGAGTATAGGGTATCTAGTTCGCGGATGCAGGTGGGGCTGGTGACATTGATTTCAGTGAGATAGTCGCCGATTACATCGAGACCGACAAAGAGCAAGCCCATTTTTTTTAGGGTTGGCGCTACTCTTTGGCAAATTTCTTTGTCACGGGGTGTCAGTTCTACGCCTTTATAACTTGCGCCAGCAGCAAGGTTAGCACGTCCCTCTCCTGCGGAAGGTATGCGTGCGAGCGCATAAGGGAAGGGTTCGCCATCGATGAGTAAAATGCGTTTATCCCCTTCAATATATTCAGGAAGAAAGCGTTGCGCCATGATGGTTCGTTGACCTTTGTTGGTAATGGCTTCCAAAATAACATTACGATTGGTATCGCCTTGGCGAATCTGAAAAATCATTTCTCCACCCATACCATCCAGTGGTTTAACGACGATATGTTGATGCTGATCATGGAAATCTTTTATGCGTTGCATATCACGGCTGACTAAGGTTTCAGGGGAGCAGTCAGGAAATAGCGCGGTAAACAATTTTTCATTAGCAGAGCGAATACTGTCAGGGCGGTTAACAATCAGTGTCCCTTGTTTTTCAGCGAGTTCTAGTAGATAAGTAGTGTAGATATACTCCATATCAAAAGGAGGATCTTTACGCATCAAAGTACAGTCTAGATGATGTAAAGGTAGAGTGACTTCATCAATCACCTCAAACCAGTTCTTTGGATTTTCGTCTACCGTAATTTGCTTCATTTGCGCGGAAACAAGACCTGCTTCAACAAATAAATCTTGTTGTTGCATATAGAATAATTGCCAGCCTCTGCGTTGTGCTTCAAGCATCATTGCAAAAGTGCTGTCTTTTTGAATCGTGATTGATTCGATAGGATCCATCACGATCCCGAGTTTAAAATTTATTGGCATAGTATTATCAAAAAATTGAATCATGGAAAAAGAAAAAATACGTTTCCGTATGTTTTGTATCTTTCACGGTGGGTTATTTTTGTACTGAGTAGCAGACTATAGAATAAATGACAGGCAAAAAAAAGGCGAACTTAAAGTTCGCCCAAAGTTGCGAGGGAGCTGGTTTGAGGTAAATAAGTGTTTGAACTTACTTACTTTAAAATAGAGTTGGTTTGTTAATGTTTTATTAATATACAGTATAGTTTTTGAAATAGCCAGATTAAATTTAATTATGTCAATTAAAAGTAGATAAAGTCTATTAATCAGTGGATGAGCTAGATTTTTATAACTAATCGAATGGTTTTTTGATTATAAATTAATCGGTTAGTTATTTATTACTCTTTAAGTTTAATGATTAAATGCTTTTCTTTAACCTGAATATTCTCAATACCATCAGCAAATGATTTCCAAAAGCCTTCGTTGCCACCAAACTCTTTCACTAGATCCACATTTTTTAAATTACCTAACCAAGCATTAGGAATGGGTACGCCCCAAACACTCACGCCTTTTAGAATAACAATGGGACGTTCATCTTGATAAGCCAACGTCATTCCTGCGCTTACTTTGAGTGTTTTTCCGCCAAGGATAGGAAAGTCGGGATCAAGAGGGATGATTAGTTTCGCACTGGCAAAATCATCAGCAAGATCTATCGCGAGTTTATTCGCAAGGTCTGTATTTTTTGCGAGTAGCGCATTGAGTTCTTTTTCTGATAAGGAAATATTACGTTTTTTAGGATCTTCAGCATATTTTTCAGGGGTTAGGCTGCCTGAGTCTTGTTCGCTATTTTGTGTTGGTTTATTGTTTTTAGTGATTAACCCTGTGATACCGATGTCTCGGAGTTTGGATTCAAGTACGGTTTCTTCTCTTTCGTTCAGCTCAACGGGTTCAAAGTTTTTAGGAAAGAGGTAAACCGTGATTAACCAAGTGGTTGCAGCAACAGAAACAATAATAGTTAACAACATTATCCCAAGGGTGTGTAAACAGCCGCGTCCTTCAGGTTTATTATTTCGTTCTATTGTGTTTCCGTTGTCAAACATTTTATATTCCTCGAGGAGATGGTGTTGGTTGCCCCGTAAAGCCCGACACAAAGGGATATATTGACTGTCTTTTCTTTGCGCGCTTGGCGACTTTGGGAGCGTCTTATTTGTTTTTCTCTAAGGCTTCTTTCAACATTGTGTTGGTTTGCTCTGCCAAAATACGATCAGCATCATTGAAGTAGTCTTCTAATGATATGCTGTCAGCGGTGCGAATATCAAGTGAGCTAAGCGTTTGGTTATAAGGCGGTAATGGCGAAAATCCAGAATAAGAGGATAGATGATCTATTTGCTCATTGAGGTGATAAGCGCTAATGGGTGAACTAACGAGTACTGCCGCCCCGAGCGCAGGAAGCCACGGTGTTAGGTGGACTCTAATCATATAGAGCATCAATAAAGCCGGTAAGACAAGGAAGTGTGCAATGTGCGTGAAGATGCTGGCGGGTAGATCGGAAGTCAATAAATAATTGAAGAAATGCCCTAAATAATCGAGTACTAATGGAATAAAAAAGAACAGTGAGGCGATACCCAGTGCAGAAAATATCTCCCAACGATGCGTGGATAATCGACTGATACTGCCAATAATGAGTGTTATTCCTAGCATAATGAGCAGGGTTGGAAATAACTGATTAAAGTAGAAGAACAGGTCTCTTTTTAG
>JAGLDQ010000216.1 GCA_023145535.1 Cocleimonas sp.
GGGATGGATTGATAACGATCGATAAAAATAAAGGCAAGTGTGATGAGAAATAAGCTGCTTACCCAGAATGGATGACTTAAAAAGTGAAATAAGCCTGTGGAAAGCGATTTGATTCTGGTGGGTTCTACGGCTGTTTTATGGGATAAAACCCGTCCTTTTAGATCGCCTAGATTCACAGAGACAGGGAGTTTTATTGCCGTCGCTACTTCATCCATGAGTTGTTTGTTTAATAGTGTGCCATTTTCATTGGATATATTGTGCAGTTTATAGCCGTTTTCATCTTCATCAATAACAAGGTGATGCGGTGAGACGGAAGGATCGCTTAGAATAATGTCATTATCAAAGGCGCGTCCAATACTTGCTGGAAAGCTATTTATTTTATGATAATGGCTTTGACCACGAATAATCGTTTCAAAAATTACTTGCGCCATTTGAATGCCCCCAGCATCTTGTGGAATAAGCGGGTTGCTGACTTCGCATCGGTTCCCGTAATATCCATATTAAAAATAAAACCTTTATCCTCATGACCTACTAATGCGGTGGTAAACAGAATATCGCTGAGGTTTTTGTATTTGATGTAATCACGGCGACAAAGTGTTGTTTTAAAATTTTGCTGGGCTATTTTGGTAAAGGCGGTATGACAAGAAAAATTAGTGACATCACGCTTGCCCGCATGGCTGGCAAGGGCGCTACTGTTTAGCTTTTCATAGCGTCGATAAAAGCGTGCAGGGTTTAATTTATCACTGTCCAGCCATAGGTATTCATAATTAATACTGCCCATGCTGAGTTGGTCAGAAAGAAAAATATCGTCTTCATTGGAACAGCGTGTATAAAAAGAGCGAAATAAATCATCCTTTTTAGGTTGACGGCTTGCATCCCAGCAGCGTACTGATTTATCCAGTTCGGCGGGAACAATAAAATGGCCAATGGCTGCTTGTCCCCAGTTATTACTTGCTAGTTTGCTAAGAATTTTATTGGAGCTGGTACGAATTTGTGCCGAGCTGTGGGCAAAACGGTCTTCAACGGGCGAGTAATTATTTTTTTGCAGGCGTTCTAAGACGATTTTCAAATAATTAGCGGGGACAAGAAAGCTAATATTATTACCAGCGGTGGCGACATTAACACCAATGACCTTGCCAGCGGCATTAAGAGTCGGCCCACCACTCATACCTGCATTCAGACTGCCTGAAAAATGGATATTACCATCTTCATCTTGTTTAAGAATGCCGTTATTCGTTCCTGCAACAATAGAAAAGCCAAGATCCAGCGGGTTACCGAGTGAAAATAAACGTGCTCCCTTTTCCGGTATGGCATCAATATCCAACACTTTACCCATGGCCTTGGGGGCTTTAACCACGGCAAGGTCATGCACAATATCTAAATCAAGTAGCGCTAACCTGCCCGTTTCTTTTGTATTGGAGAGATACTCTAAGACATAAACATCTGGATTATTAACATATTGGCTGACGACATGGTAGTTGGTTGCCAAAATATTGCTTTTAGCAACGACAAATCCTGAACCAATGCTGGATTTTTTCCCTGTTTCCTTATTGATAACACGAATTTGATAAACAGACTCAGCGGCATTCGCATAAAGACTTGCCGTATTCGTATCTGCTAGGGCATTAGCCGTGCAACTAAAAAGGAAGGTGGCGATTAACAATCGTATTCGCATAGAGTGATTCTCATTATTGACGATATTATATCATCGGGTTGCCAATTCCTTTTTTGACCCTATGATGATGTTTTTCTTAAAATAGACATTTATAGAATGCACCTATTAATTTTCGCGCATCGTACATTAATACTAGTTACATAGCAAAAACAAAATATTTCGCTTGGTTACGATTTTTGCTGCTGAAGTGCCCAATCAATATGCTCTACAACCATTTCGCTCCCCCCTTTTTTTCTACTCTCTAATGCGTTAACAATTAGTGTGCTTGGTGGACTATTGCCTAAAGCAATCGCGATATTACGCAACCAGCGCTCATAACCGATTCGCCTAAGCGGTGACCCTTGCAATTTTAATAAAAACTCATTTTCACTCCATGCAAATAATTCAAGCAAATGTGTGCGATCAAGTTGATTGCGAATGGAGAAATCCGCTTGTTTTGTTACTTTTGCAAAGCGATTCCAAGGGCAGATTAATTGGCAGTCATCACACCCATAAATACGATTTCCAATTGCGACACGAAACTCTTCGGGTATTGCCCCTTTAAGTTCAATGGTGAGATAAGAAATACAGCGCCTGGCATCGACAATATAAGGTGCAATAATTGCTTGTGTAGGGCAGACATCAAGACAGGCGGTGCAACTGCCGCAGTGATCCGTGACAGGTTCGACTGTTGGTAAGGGTAAGTCGGTATAGATTTCGCCAAGAAAAAACCACGACCCCGCTTCTTTGCTAATAATATTACTGTGCTTGCCAACCCAGCCTAAGCCCGCTTTTTCTGCAATGGCTTTTTCCATGACGGGGGCGCTATCGACAAAAACACGATAGCCAAAATCGCCAATTTCTTGTTGAATTTTTGTTGCCAGTTGTTGGAGACGTTTGCGTAGCAGTTTATGGTAATCTCGCCCCAGCGCATAACGTGAAATATAGGCGACCTCAGGATGATTTAAAATGAGTTCAGGGTCAGCGCCATCGGGTGGGAAATAGTCCATACGTACAGAAATAATACTGATCGTGCCTTCGACTAGTTCTTCGGGATGGGTGCGCTTGCTACCATGATGATGCATCCAATCCATATCACCATAAAACCCTTTGTTAACCCACGTTTGTAAGCGCTGTTGTGTTTTTTCTAGCTGAATATCACTAAAGCCAATTTTTTGAAAACCCAGCGCTTGCCCCCATAATTTTATTTTGCTGCTTAATGTTTGCATCTATGAATTAACTCCAGATTGATTGCTTTGCATCTTGGCGAGAGTATATTGAGCCATTTGCCCGTATTTTAAGGAGATTGTTGTGAAAAATTTTAATTATCCTTTGTCACATCAAGTTTACACAGCAGATCAAGTCAGAGAGCTGGATCGTCTCGCAATCGCATCTGGTATCAGCGGGTTTTCACTCATGATGCGGGCGGGACAGTTTATGTTTGATAGTATCGGTCAATCATGCCCTAATGCCAAGTCGATGCTAATATTTTGTGGAATAGGTAATAATGGGGGCGATGGCTATATTATTGCGCGTTTAGCATTGGATGCGGGTATGACTGTACAGGTAGTACAATTAGGCAGAAGTTTAACCAGTTTGCAAGGGGATGCATTGCAGGCGCAAACGGCGTATTTTTCCCAAGGTGGAACCCATGAAGGGTTTCATTGGGATAAGAAATATACTGCTGAGATTGTTGTTGATGCTTTATTTGGCACAGGGTTAAGTCGCGATGTGGAAGGTGAATGGGTTCAAGCGATCGGTGCGATTAATGCCTGTGCTCATTCAGCTTACATTGCTTCGGTTGATATTCCATCTGGTTTAAACGCAACGACAGGGGCGTTAATGGGCTGTGCCGTTGTTGCCGATGAAACGGTGACGTTTGTTGGCAGAAAGCGGGGTTTATACACAGGAAAAGCGCGTGATTATGTTGGTAAACTGCGCTTTTCTGACCTTGCGATTGCAGACTCAATAAAGACACAAGTGAAGCAAACCAGCATAAAGAAAAAATGCTACCTCTTGGATCGTTTCATTCGTTTGCCAAAAAGAAAAGCAACCGCGCATAAAGGTACACACGGGCATGTGCTGTTGATTGGTGGTAGCGTGGGAATGGGAGGAGCAATACGGATGGCGGCAGAAGCGGCGTTAACGATTGGCGCTGGTTTGGTAACGGTGCTCACACATCCTGATCACGCCGCATGGCTTAATCTAAATCGCCCTGAATTAATGGTCAAGGGCATTGAATCCCCACGAGAATTATTGCCTTATTTAGAACGTGCAAATGTCATCGCTATTGGGCCGGGATTAGGGACTGATTCATGGGGAGGAGCATTGTTTAATGCTTGTCTTGCAACAGAGCACGATAAAATCATCGATGCTGATGGTTTAAATTGGTTATCGCAATTATCAATCTCACGCGATAATTGGGTGTTAACGCCACACGCTGGTGAAGCGGGAAGGTTACTCGGTGTGACAGCGCATGCTATTGAAATGGATCGTTATTATTCTGCGACTAAAATACAGCAGCACTATTCGGGTTATTGTGTACTCAAAGGTGCAGGTGCTCTCGTCGCGGACGGAGAACAGATTGCAATTTCCACCTTGGGTAACGCGGGTATGGCAACGGCTGGAATGGGGGATATATTGACAGGCGTTATTGCTGGGCTACGCGCGCAAGGTCTTTCACTGCAAATAGCCGCTCGTTTGGGGGTGACACTCCATGCTAAAGCCGCTGATTTGGCGGTCGCAGAAAAAGGTGAGCGTGGATTATTAGCGACCGATCTTTATCCGTATCTGCGTATTTTGGTGAATTAATGATGAGTAACAATAAAACAGAATTATTCGTGGAATCTGAGCAACAAATGATGCAGCTTGGGGGCAAGATAGCCGATACCTTTCCGCAAGGTGGGCTAGTTTTTTTGAATGGCGATCTTGGCACGGGCAAGACAACCTTGGTCAGAGGATTGTTACGTCACTTGGGTTTTGAAGGTACGGTAAAAAGCCCCACGTATACTTTAGTTGAACCTTATTGCATCAATGGTCGGGAACTTTATCATTTTGATCTGTATCGTCTGGCTGATCCAGAGGAATTAGAGTATATGGGAGTCCGAGATTATCTGTCATCCGATGCCTTGTGCTTAATCGAGTGGCCAGAAAAAGCGCAAGGTTTTTTGCCTCAGGAAGACCTTAATGTGACCCTTTATCATGCTGATGAAATGCGGAAAGTGAATATTTCACCCAAACGCTATCTAATATAAAACAAAGAGTTATACTGTTTATGTAAAAAATCACTTGAATTAATCGCTCTATTAGGTTTTACTGTTAAGTAAGGATTAGTAGTTATTCTAAAGCAAGTATGTCAATGGACGAAAATGAATAATAGTAATAGAAAACGTAGAGAGTTTATTCTCAAGTTAGCTAAAACACTTGGTTTTGCCGGTGGCGCATTGTTATCGCCTCAGCTACTAGCAAAAAGAAGCGAGTCTACGCCTACGCGTCTATTATCAATCAAGCTGACAGATAAAGAAGGAGACAATAAGCAACGGCTTATTTTTGAATTTGATGGCATCGTGAAGCGTTCGGTTTTTTCTTTACATGCACCAGAAAGGATTGTCCTTGATCTAAAAAATACGAGCCTAAAAACACGATTAATTAAACCAACGAGTAAATCCTCCCTATTGCAAGGTATTCGTCATGCGATACGTAATGATAATGATTTAAGAATTGTATTTGATTTGGCAAAAAAGGCGGATGCAAGTACAAAATTGCATAAGACGAGCAAAGGCTATCGATTAGAAGTGACGTTAGCAGGAGATGCTTCCGCTAAATCTTCTCAAAACAGGGCATCTCAGTCAAAGCGAAACAGTAGTACTCAAAAGTCAATCGTGCGACGAGAAAAAAAATCAAGTTTAGCTAGAAAGCAAGCAAAACGACGTAGCCACTTTATTGTTGCCATCGACCCTGGTCATGGCGGCAGAGACCCTGGTGCGGTCGGTCGAAAGGGTACGCTAGAAAAAGATGTTGTATTGAAAATTGCAAACCGCTTGAAACAGCGTATTAATCAGCAAGGGGATATGAAAGCAATATTAACCCGTGAAGGTGATTATTATGTATCGCTCCGCAAACGGATGGAAAAAGCGCGTGCACAAGGTGCCAATCTCTTTATTTCTATTCATGCGGATGCCAATCCAAATAGAAGTTTAACGGGTTCTTCGGTGTATATTCTATCTAATCGTGGCGCATCCAGTGAAGCCGCACGTTGGTTGGCAGAAAGTGAAAACTCTTATGAGGCAAAGCTCGGTGGCGTTACGGTTACGGGTAAGAATAAAACATTATCAAAACTATTGTTAGATTTATCACAATCAGCAACCATTGATAATAGTCTTGGGTTAGCTGAAAATGTACTGAAAGAATTAAGTGGTGTGAATAGGCTCTTACGAAAAAATGTAGAAAGTGCCTCCTTTGTTGTGCTTAAGTCGCCTGATATTCCTTCTATGCTCGTTGAAACCGCTTTTATTAGTAATCCCAAAGAAGAACGACGATTAAAAACAAGTCACTATCAGCGTAAATTGGCCAATGCGATATTTCATGGTATTCGACGTTATCATCTAGCCCATAAAAAGAATGAAGCTCAATTTGCATGATTTAAGTTGCCTTTATTTCTCCTGATTCTATTTGCATCTTTTGATGTAATGTTAGCCGCGTATTTTACGCGGCTTTTTTATGCTTGATTAACGCAAAGACCAATTATCTGATAGCGGGTCGTTGCATAAACTTTTAGTGGTAAAGTTGCTGTAAATGGAAGCGTTTATAAAACCCATGTCTTCCCCTATAAAAAAAAATAATAAAAATAAAATAAGGTTAAACAATGATTATCCCCACTCATTTAAAAAGATTAACTCTGCCCCTTTTATTATCTGTTGCACTCGCTGGCTGTAGTGGTGGTAGTGACTTTGGCTCAGGTACGGGTGGTAAAGACACCTCAAATCAAGAAGTTACCTATGCGGATGTCGCATCATTAGAAGTGTCTGCTAGCTCAAGTATTTTATTATCTAAAGGCGATAATGCGATTACCATTTCAGTGGTGGCTAAAGATAAAAATAATAATGTCATTTCTAAAATGCCAGTTACGTTTGCGGTTGATAATAGTGGCACTATTATTGCGGCGAGTGGTAATGAGGCAGCCGAGATAAAAACGGCGGTCTTATCATCCGGTGTTAATACCAATAAACGCACGCTAACGGTGACGGTGACAGCAGGCAAAAAAGTACAAAAAATAACAGTACAGGTTGATGATACACCTGTTGATGAAAAAGGGGATGACCCTGAAATTAAATCATTAGATGTTTCAGTCACATCCAATAAATTATATTCGCTTGGCACGAATGAAGTCACTATTTCAGTGCTGGCTAAAAATGAAAAAAATAATGTGGTTCCAGCCGCTCAAATGACCTTTAGTGTGGATAGTGATGCTTTGATTTTACCTGATGCAGGTAATGAAACGGCGGCTATTAAAACGGCCAAGTTAAGTTCAGGTTTAGGTCACCCCGAAGCAAGAACATTAACGGTCAC
>JAGLDQ010000217.1 GCA_023145535.1 Cocleimonas sp.
CCATTTCCAGGCAGAGCGAGGCCGAGCGCTTCAGTTAAACAATTCATCGAGTTAGCGGTAAACATACCCGAACATGAGCCACAGGTAGGACAAGCGGAACGCTCCATTTTAGTCACATCTTCATCTGACACACGATCATCTGCCGCTGAGACCATCGCATCCACTAAATCCAAATGCACAACCTGCCCACCAATAACACTTTTGCCTGACTCCATTGGGCCGCCTGATACGAAAATCACAGGAATATTTAAACGCAAGGCAGCATTTAACATACCTGGAGTAATTTTATCGCAATTGGAGATACACACTAGCGCATCGGCACAATGTGCATTCACCATATACTCAACAGAATCAGAGATAATTTCACGCGACGGCAGGCTGTATAACATGCCGCTATGCCCCATTGCGATCCCATCATCCACTGCTATTGTATTAAACTCCTTCGCAACACCGCCTGCTTTCTCAATCTCGCGCGCGACTAATTGCCCCATGTCTTTTAAGTGGACGTGACCTGGTACAAATTGGGTAAATGAATTAGCAATAGCGATAATCGGCTTACTGAAGTCATCATCTTTCATTCCAGTCGCGCGCCATAAAGCACGTGCACCAGCCATATTACGTCCATGAGTTGTAGTACGAGAGCGGTATTCAGGCATTGAGTTTCTCCATTTAGAATTTTAGCCGTACATTCTAACCTTAAACCTAGATCCTGCAAGTGTTCGTGTAGAACGTATAACAATTATTGGGCTATCCATTTAAGCGAGGCACTTTTGATGTTTAACGTACCCCCCTTCCATTTGCCAAAAATAATCATTGAAGTCTACTGCCAAAGAAGAATTTAGCTGCATAAATTTGATGGCTATCCTAACACATTGAATGTACAGTCAAATAATGGAAAGCAACTCTGATTTTAGTAGCGAAAAGCGGGGCGCGGTTATAAAGACCAATAAAAAAAGCAAAGGCATTAGGCACAAGCGTTATAACAGAACAAACCTATTTGGATTTAATTTCCTAACCACAAATCTCACGCAAATGTTCACGTGACTTGCTTAACTCAGGGTCAAAATTTAAATAATAAGAATTTACCCAACCGTTTTGTCCATTCCAGCGTACTTTTTCCCATGTTGATGCGCCATTTTTTACACGCTGTTGAGGAAATTTAACAATCCCAACCGCATCATGGGGAATGGTAGCGACAACTTTAGCATTTCTTCCTGCTTTTTGACGCATATTTAAGCTCTGCCCGTTATCAACTTTTTGCACACTATGCACCTTGATGGGATAAAGCTTACCTGTAAATTTCTGCTCTGGATAACCACAACAAGCAGGAATCTTAGGATTACTCTGTAAACAGCTCATTCTAAGCAACTTAATCTTAGTCGCTTCTGGATCCAGTGCAAGGTAAGAGGCATCAACCCAACCCTCGTGATTATTCCAATGAATTTTTTGCCAACCAGAACGCGCACGACCATGTGACCGCCTGTTATCACGTTTTACAATCCAGCGTGCGTTACGTGGCAACTCAAGCATTACTTTTGCAGTAGCGCTAGGTGTCGCACGTAGATTTAGCACACCTTTTTGCCCAACATTAGCAACACGAAAAATTTCTCCCTCTTCTGCACTGATCTGAGTAGAAATTCCCAAAGAAAACAAGAGGGAACTTAAAATAATTTTATTTTTCAAAAACATAAGCAAAATCCTTTATAAACCAATTAATGTCAAATAACCCTATCTTAATGCTATGTTTTTATCCATATCCATTATTGGTCTATAGGCAAATAATTAACTGATCTTACACACCCTGCATTGCGAATTAAGGACAAAGGACTAAAAATAGCCACCCCAAAAGGGGGTACACAGTGACAATATAACAAAATAAACAACAACCGTGTTTTTGCAGAAGTGATCTGATGGGGTTTTAAAAAGAAGGTTAGGCGTTGGGTAAAAGGGGGATTTGTTCTCTGCCTATATTTCGCGCTTGCTTTTCACAAAAAAAGGGAGTCTAGTAATAGCGACTTAGCCGACGCATGTAATCTGCTGATAAAATTAACAAATTAACGCCCTACTGATTTGCTTCAAACAAACCAGTGGGACTTCACAAACAATCTAGATAAGAGAGATTGATGATGCAAGCGATATTGTACGCTACCGCTGGGGATATTGCCCCAAAAAATTCGGCCAACGCCTCCCGTTGTGCTAAAAATAAACTCAATTTACTGCCTGAGCATATTGCTCAAATTGGCACAGCCTTTATTCATCAACTCACTCTTGCGCCGCTAACCGCCCGTGATTTGCGTATTTTAACCATGCTTTATGATCAAACCATCGCCTATGATAAACGCGAGGATGATATGAATGGTACGCGTTTAGAGCAATTAACAGGGATTCGGAGTGACCATGCGAATGCGTCTGTACGCCGTTTAGCGGCGTTGAATATTATTATTACCCATCAAGGGCATTATGGAAAATGGATGGCAATTAATTTCGATTTTCCCAACTGGGGGAAACCAAGTTCTGACACCACGACCA
>JAGLDQ010000218.1 GCA_023145535.1 Cocleimonas sp.
ATTAGATCAGGAGCTATCAGACTTATTACCACTGTATAATTCACTAATCACTGAACTTGGCATTGGTGATAAAGACTATTTACAAGTACAAGCATGGCAAGCTGCTGTCACAGGGGGCATCAGCGCAGGATCATCCATTCGTAGTGAAATTGCTGATAGCAACCGTGTAAAAGGTTACTTTTCACTTCAGGGTAAAGCGTTAGAACGAAATCAAACCGCATTAACGGAACTACTCCACAGCACCTTTTTTGACACACGCTTTGATGAACTTAACCGACTACGTGAATTAATTGCGCAAATACGAGCCTATCAAGAGTCCAGCATTAGCAATAAAGGGCACACCCTCGCAGGATTAGCCGCCAGTGCTGGCTTATCACGCCGCGCTAGCATTTCTAATCGTAATAGCGGTCTGCTCAGTATTCAAATATTGAAAAAATTAGACGTGAGTCTTAAAGATGATAAAGCACTCGCCGAGTTCAGTGAAAAACTGCAACAACTGCATCAAAAACTAATTAGCGCACCGCGTCAATTTCTATTGGTTGCGGATGAAAAAAGCCTATCAGAACTGCAACAAACATTGGATGAGCAATGGCATAATGTCACCGCAGGCAAACAACAAGCAACCTCTGACACCATTTGGACTCCCTCAAAAGTGATGCAAGGCTGGGCGATTAGCTCACAGGTTAATTTCTGTGGAAAAGCTTATGCTGTCGCCCCTTCAGGACATAAAGACACCGCCGCATTAAGTGTATTAGGTTCGTTCTTACGCAATGGTTACTTACATCGTACCATTCGTGAACAAGGCGGTGCATACGGTGGAGGCGCTAGTTACAATGCTGATAGTGCATCATTTCGCTTCTACTCCTACCGTGACCCACGCTTTGAAGCCACACTAAACGACTTCGATGCCAGTGTAGACTGGTTGCTCACTAGTAAACACGATGGACAAGCATTAGAAGAAGCTATTTTAAGTGTCGTTGCGAGTATCGATAACCCCAGCTCGCCGTCAGGTGAAGCGGTTAATGCTTACTACTCCGAACTCCACGGACGCGATTACCAATGGCGTAAACAACACCGTCAAAATATATTGCACGTGAGTATCGACGACTTAATAGAGGTAGGAGAAAAATATTTACAACCAGAAAACGGTAATATCGCCGTTATAGGTTCACAAGAAGTATTGCAATCAGCATCCGAATTTGAACTGGAAATATTAAAACCCTAAACAGCATTTTCTCGCAACCCTTCACCTTCCCTCGTCATGGCGAGGGGAGGATGAGTGATTACCTTATTTTTTATTTTTCTGGCTATCCGCACTATAATCAAAGGCATCAGAAAACATTTGCTTATTAGGTAGCCCTTGTTGATTAAACTGCTCTTTCGCTGCATTAATCATTGGCGGTGGCCCTGCCATATACACATCGTAACCTGATAAATCACTAAAATCTTCAGCAACGGCTTCATGCACAAAACCATCACGTCCTTGCCATTGATCATCTTCATCTGCTAACGATAACACAGGAATATAATGAATATTTTCATATGCCTGCGCCCATTGTTCAGCTAATTCATGGTTGTATAAATCACGTTTAGCTCTTACTCCCCAGTAGATGAATATTTCGCGCTGACTCCCTTCTCCAATAAGTTGTTCAACCATGGCCTTAATGGGTGCAAACCCTGTGCCACCTGCAATAAAAATAAAGGGGTGTTCAGAGTCGCCATGAATAAAGAAAGTGCCTAAGGGGCCATTAATGCGAACTAATGCCTTTTCCTTCATTTCATTAAAGACAAAATTAGTAAAGAAGCCACCTTCAATCAAACGCAAATGGAGTTTCAATGTCTCATCATCAAGCGGTGAATTAGCCAGAGAAAAAGCACGTTTTTTATTATCTTTTAACAGAAACTCTATGTATTGCCCTGCATGAAAAGCTAACCGTTTGCCTTTTGGCAAGGTCAGCGTCATTTCCATAACATCATGTGATAATTTATGCAGTGAACTAATCCGTGCAGGTAACGTTTGTACTTCAATCTCATCCTCAGGAATTTCTGAGACCTCAATTTCCAATGATGAAGTAGCCACTGCTGAACAAAAAAGAGCATCGCCTTTCTTCTCATCTTCTTCTGATAAACTCACAGGCAAGCCGTCTGGGTAATTGACTTCACCCACTAAAAGCTTGCCTAAACAATTCCCACAAACGCCATTGCGGCAGCCATAAGGAAAAGAAATTCCCTGACGTAAAGCAGCATCGAGAATACGTTCATCTTTGTTTACTGTAAATTGATGCCCACTAGGGCGGATTATAACGTCAAATGACATGATTTATAGTTACCTGATAATAATCTAACACTAAAAAAATAAGGATTCTATCCTAATAGCAAGGAATCCATACAACAAAAACTCCTATAATCTGTATTGCTTCTCATTTTCGCTCCCCCAATGACAAAGCAACATGAATTTATCTTCAATAAAGGGTAAACTACGCCGCTATTAAAAATAACGATAGGAAGATAGTTGTGCCCGATATAAAGGTTCCCCGACAAAAAACAATATTGCTCATTCTTGATGGATTTGGGGTTAATCCAAGCAAGAAAAATAATGCCGTTCATGAAGCAAATACACCGAATTTAGATGAATATTTTAGTAAATATCCACACACAACCTTACAGGCATCGGGTACTTCGGTGGGCTTACCTGAAGGGCAAATGGGGAATTCTGAAGTTGGGCATTTAACCATTGGGTGTGGAACAATTCTACGTCAGGATTTAGTGCGTATTGATGATGCCATTGCCGATGGTTCATTTAAACAAAATGCAGTGCTACGAAATGCAATATTACAAGCTAAAGCAAAGAACCGTCCTATACATTTACTGGGGTTAGTTTCCGATGGTGGCGTTCACAGTCATGTGCGACATTTATGCGCCTTAATCCGTATGTGTAAGGCAGAGGGTGTTGTTCCCGCCATGCATATTATTACCGATGGCCGTGACACCTCACCTAAATCAGCAATTCGTTTTATTCAACAGCTTAGAGATACCCTCAAAGTATCCGATGGCAGTATTGCCACCATGATTGGGCGTTTTTATGCAATGGATCGTGACTCACGCTGGGATCGTACCAAACTAGCTTGGGATCTAATGGTGCACGGTGAAGGCAAGCCGATGACCAACGTCGTTGAAGCCATTGAAGCCAGTTATGCCGATGGTAAAACAGACGAATTCATCGCCCCGCATATCATGGAAGGTGGAGCAACCATTCAGCCTGACGACTCACTGATCTTCTTCAACTTCCGCAATGATCGTCCGCGTCAATTAGCCGAAGCGTTGGGAATGGATGAGTTTAAATGCTTTGAGCGTAAAGGGTATGAACCGATTACCGTCACCTGTATTACAGAGTATGATAAAAAACTACTCGCTCCCGTTGCCTTTACCCCTGAGCGACCAGGTACCAACTTATCACACACCATTTGTCTCTCTGGCTTTAAGCAACTGCACTGCGCAGAAACAGAAAAATACGCACATGTTACCTTCTTCTTTAATGGCGGTCGTGAAACCCCCTATGCAGGTGAAGACCGTATTATGATTGACTCGCCAAAGGTTAAAACCTATGACGAAGCACCCGAAATGAATGCAGCAAAAGTTGCCGACACCATTATTCAAGCCGTCAACAAGCAAAAACACTCCTTTATCGTCGTCAACTTTGCCAATGGTGATATGGTCGGTCATAGTGCCAAACCTGATGCCATTATAAAAGCCGTTGAAACCCTCGATACCGAAGTCGGTCGTGTATTAGATGAAGCGGTTAAAAATGACTACTCCGTGATTCTTACCGCAGACCATGGCAACTGTGATGAATATATCGACCCTTTCACAGGCGAGCCAAGCACACAACACACCGTTTACCCCGTCCCTTGTCTCGTCATCGACAAAGAATTCTGGCGTTTACGCACCAATGGCGGTTTAAGTAACTTAGCCCCCACCATTCTTGAGTTAATGGGTCTACCCAAACCAGACGCAATGGAAGGTAGCTCTATTTTATTAGACTCAATGGGGACTACTAAGCGCTAATTTAAGACGGGACAGTATGTTCTAACCTGTGTTGAAGAACGAAACACAGGCTACA
>JAGLDQ010000219.1 GCA_023145535.1 Cocleimonas sp.
GAAATGGACGCTAATCAAAGTGATCAGCAAGAGCTATTGGATAAAACAGCATTGAAACGTGAGGGGACACCTGAAGATATTGCGAATACCGTTTTGTTTTTAGTCCGTGATGCTGATTATATAACGGGACAAGTGATTCCTGTGGATGGCGGACGGATGTTGAATCATTAGCTATAAATTTACCTTAGAGTCAGTATGAAATTCTATTGATAGCACCCTAATCGCGAATAAAACACGACTATCTCTACTATAATTTATCATCAGCACTTCTATTTTATACGTCGCTATTAGATACGCTTACCCTCATAAGAGTCGCATAACATGACAAAAAAAATCAGCAAGCTCATGGTTGCCAATCGTGGCGAAATTGCCATTAGAATTTTACGTGCCGCATTTGAGTTAAACCTTCGCACTGTTGCTATGTATACCTATGAAGATCGCTTCTCACCGCATCGTTATAAGGCGGATGAGGCGTATCAGATTGGTCGGGATGATGAACCCTTAGCACCCTATTTGGATATTGATGCCATTATTGAATTGGCAACCTTAAATCAGGT
Organism: Cocleimonas sp.; assembly: GCA_023145535.1. Lineage (GTDB taxonomy): Bacteria > Pseudomonadota > Gammaproteobacteria > Thiotrichales > Thiotrichaceae > JAGLBW01. The sequence continues at coordinate 558 of JAGLDQ010000219.1, forward strand.
GGATGCGATTCACCCTGGCTATGGTTTTTTATCTGAAAATGTACGCTTTGCACAACGTTGCCGAGAAGAAGGGATTATTTTTATTGGCCCTGACCCTGAGGTAATGGAGCAGTTGGGGGATAAACTAAAAGCCAAAGAAAACGCCCTTGCCGCTGGTATTCCCGTGATAGAAGATAGCAAGCTTCCACTGGATAATGCGACGATAGCCTTACAAGAAGCGAAACGCATTGGGTTTCCGCTGATGATTAAAGCAGTATCAGGGGGTGGTGGGCGTGGGATGCGTGTTTTACACGCAGAAGATGAACTGGAAACGGCGTTTAATGATGCGCGCAGTGAGGCGGCGAAAGCGTTTGGCGATGATACGCTCTTTTTAGAAAAGTATATTGATTCACCCAAGCATATTGAAGTTCAAATATTAGGGGATAATCATGGCAATCTCGTACATTTATATGAACGTGATTGTTCTGTACAACGCCGTTTCCAAAAAGTGGTTGAAGTTGCGCCGAGCACAGGGTTATCCAACGACACGCGTGAAAAACTGTATGCCTATGCGCTGGCAGTCACTCAGCAAGTGAATTATAACAATGCGGGAACCGTTGAGTTTTTAGTCGATAAAGAAGAAAATATTTACTTTATTGAAGTGAATCCACGGGTGCAGGTAGAGCATACCGTCACGGAAGTCGTGACGGGGATTGATATTGTCCGTAGTCAGATTCATATTGCGAGCGGTTATAAGCTCTCCAGCCCTGAAATTGCGATTAATTCCCAAGATGACATTAGCTGTCGTGGCTTTGCGGTGCAGTGCCGTATTACAACCGAAGACCCTGAGCAGGATTTCAAACCAGATTTTGGGACGATTATTGCCTACCGCAGCGCAGGTGGTTTGGGCATTCGCCTTGATGCTGGCGCAGTTTATTTGGGCGCTAAAGTGTCCCCCTTTTATGATTCCATGCTGGTTAAAATAACCGCATCAGGGCGCACATTACAAGAAGCGTTAGAGCGCTCAACCCGCGCACTCACGGAGTTTCGTATTCGGGGTGTTAAAACCAATATCGGTTTTATGCTCAATGTTTTAAAACATCCTACATTTGTTTCAGGTAAAGCGCGCGTTACCTTTTTGGAGAAAAACCCTGAGTTATTTAATATCCATAAGCGTTTTGATCGAGGCACAAAAACCCTGCGCTATTTAGCGAATTTAGCCGTTAATGGGCATCCTGATATTAAAAAACCAGACCTTGAACGTAAATTTCGCCGAGCCATTGTCCCTGATTACGATAAGTTTGCGGATTATCCCAAAGGCACAAAAAACAAGCTGGATGAATTAGGTGCAGATGGCTTTGTTGATTGGATTAAAGCGCAGAATACTATTCTCTACACCGATACAACCCTGCGCGATGCACCGCAGTCGTTGCTTGCTACACGGGTACGCACCACGGATATGCTACAAGTAGCAGAAGGGCTTGCTAAAAATCACTCACAGTTATTTTCATTAGAAATGTGGGGGGGCGCAACCTTTGATGTCGCATTGCGTTTTTTGCATGAATGCCCCTGGGAGCGTTTGCGTTTATTGCGTGAGAAAATCCCCAATATTCTGTTTCAGATGCTGTTTCGTGGTGCGAATGCGGTGGGGTATAAAGCTTATCCTGATAATATTATTGAGAAATTTATTATTGAATCCGCCGAGCAGGGCATTGATGTATTCCGTATTTTTGACTCACTAAATTGGATTGAAGGGATGCGAAAGTCCATTCAAGTCGTGCGTGAGCAAACGAATGGACTGGCTGAGGCAACGATTTGCTACACAGGCGATGTGCTTAACCCAGATCCTCATTATCGCTATAATCTCACTTATTATACCGATCTAGCCAAGCAATTAGAGGATGCAGGGGCACATATTATTGCGCTTAAAGATATGGCGGGCTTGCTTAAGCCCTATGCGGCACAAGCACTCATTCCTGCTTTAAAAGAAGCGGTTGATCTCCCTATTCATTTACATACTCATGACACCTCCTCAATGCAAGCCGCTACCTTGCTGAAAGCTATTGAAGGGGATGTGGATATTGTGGATGCGTGTTTAAGCTCTATGTCAGGGCTAACGTCACAGCCCAATTTAAACGCAATGATTGCGGTGATGCAGGGACAGCCGCGTGAGCAAGCCTATGATCTTCCCTCCTTAAATCAATATGCAAATTACTGGGAGGATGTGCGTGAAATCTATTATCCGTTTGAATCGGGTTTAAAAGCAGGCACGGCGGAAGTGTATGAGCATGAAATTCCGGGTGGGCAATATTCTAATCTACGCCCGCAATCTATTGCACTTGGCCTAGAGCATAAGTTTGAAGCGGTGAAAAAGAACTATGCCATTGTGAATAAAATGTTTGGCGATATTGTCAAAGTCACTCCCTCGTCAAAAGTTGTGGGCGACATGGCTATTTTTATGACATCCAACAGCCTGAGCGAAGCGGATGTGATGCAACAAGGCGCAACCTTGGCTTTCCCTGATTCTGTGGTTGATTTATTTAAGGGCAATTTAGGACAAACGGGTAATGGCTTTCCAACGGCATTAAGCCGATTAATTCTTAAAGGCGATAAGCCCTTTACGGATGCGCCCAATGCACATTTAGACCCTGTAGAGATTGAGGTTGAATTTGCGGCATTCCAACAACAGTTTGATGATCAATGTTCGATGCTAGATTTTCTCTCTTATCAAATGTATCCCAAGGTCTATCAAGACTTTTATCAACATCAGCAAGACTATGGTGATATATCCACCCTGCCCAGTACCGCCTTTTTCTATGCGCTAAAACACCGTGAAGAAGTACGGGTCGAAATCGCTACAGGTAAAATTATTATTATCAAACTGCTCTATATTTCAGATGCGGATGAAGGGGGGATACGCACGGTCACATTTAACTTAAATGGACAAACTCGTAGTATTACTATTCGTGATGACTCTGTAGTTTCTACTAAAAAGACGAATCGTAAAGCAGTAGAAGAAAATGAGATAGGCACGCCAATATTAGGACGCTTATCACAGATTACGGTTAAGAAAGGTGACGTTATTGAGAAAAATACGCCTTTATTTGTGATTGAGGCGATGAAAATGGAATCTACTATGACGGCTCCTTTTGCGGGAGTAGTTCGTAAGGTGCATTTGGACGAGGGGGAAATATTGGAACAAGGGGATTTGGTGATAGAAGTTGAACGTATAGACCCTGATATTCCTTGATTTTTATCTTTTTATTTTCCCACGCTAGAAGCGAAAGCGCCAATTTTCATAGCGGGGTGTTTAGTAGTGCATCCCGAATTTGTATATAAGCAATTAAGAACTCAAAAATCATTCTCCAGATGAGTTGCATGAAGAGAAATAAACTGATTGATATGGCTACAAACACTATTTTATTCTTTTTATTGAGCAATCCCCATGTCATTTTTTTTGTAGTAGAGCCTATAATATTGAGTAACTTATATTTTTTGATAAGCCAAGAAAATAAAAAGAAAGAAACAAGGGGAAATATAAACACCCCAAGATAGTAAAATACGATTAAAACTTCAATACTAATCATTTGTTTAAAGGTGAGAAAATCCATAGGTATATTCTTCTTAAATTAGAGATTGAAAACATGAAGTAGGTCGGGACAGAGCATCGAATAATCCCCGAAACTTAACTAACCGATGCGAGTAATTCTTCTTTATCGACATCCGAAAAATTTTCTTGTTTTGCATTTTTTAGTTGGGCGTCTAAGTCTATAGCGATGCCTTCTGCATGACTAATAAAAAGCTCCATAGCGGCATAGTCATTAGTCGGTGAAGGCAGTTGCATAATAATGGATAGACCTGGCGTAGTCCTGTTGGCTAATTCGTTTGGTATGAGTGTCCAAGGTTTCACTCCATTAGCAATGCGAAAAATGCTTGCATCCTTTTCTTGCTCTGTATTCATTAAATAATGATAAATATCCATGTCGCCAAATTGTAGATTATGTTTTTCCAGCACAGAGGGAATTTTATTACCATCAAGACCCGTATCGCTTAAGGTTGCAATAAACAAGACAATTTGACGTTCTTCAACCGGTTTTTTCACCAGTTTCTTCTCTTTAGGTTTGGCAATAGGTGGGGGTGTAGAGCCATCAGCAGCAGAGAAATCACCTAAAACAGAGCTCATTAGATGACCTTCATCATCATGTATTTTAGGAATAATAATCACTTTATCCTTAGGCTGTTTTTGTTGTGACAGCTTACTAATCACATACAGCGCAAGGATAGCGATAATACCTGCTAAAGTTATGAGTATGCTGACTATATTCATCCTAAATTGATCCTATTTTGTATTTGATTAGTAGGAAACTGTACTATAGATACGCGTGTAAACATAGATATCTGCTGAAAATCTGATAGCGCTTTAGATCGTAACCTTGTGGAGGATAAGGTAGGCGTTGGGCGGCGATGTCTGTGGATATTTTAGTATAAGGCCAAGTAAGTTATACCAAAATATCGAGCAA
>JAGLDQ010000022.1 GCA_023145535.1 Cocleimonas sp.
TGTGCTCCTTGTCGTGCTAGTACGACTTATTCCACGAATACTGCCACCAGTAAATATAACCAGAAGTGGTATATAGATCGTTGGAATAGAGGGCAAAATAAAAGAACGTATACCCCACCGCCTAAACCCTATACGCCCGTTAAGAAAACCACTTATAGTGCAGGTGGACATAATCAACAATGGTATGTAGATCGTTGGAACAGACAACAAAGATCACAACAAAATAAGCCTAGATATACACCACCTAAAAAGACATATACAGGCTATGGGGGTGCAAAGTCTTATACGCCGCCTAAACCCGTGTATACACCCAAGCCTTATACGCCACCTAGACCTGTGTATACACCAAAACCTTATACACCGCCTAAACCCGTCTATACGCCTCCTAAGAAGCCTACAAATTATTATGATTATAGTAAGTCGGCGGGTAGTTACTCAACATCCAATAAGAAAATCTATTCAGGGGCAAGTAATTCTGCATCCAATAAGAGCCTTTATACGGGCGCTAGTCGTAGCACTAACAATACAGCATCGAATAAGAGCATTTATACGGGTAGCTATAGTAATAACACCTATAAGCCTTATGAGCCAAAAACCTATACAGGGGGGGCTAATAGCAATGTTTATTCTGGATCATCTTCGTCTAGTAATAGTTCATACAGTAGTTCGCATGGGGGAGGTGAAGTTGCATCGGGTAGCTATAAAGCCGGTGATAGTAGTTATGCCGTAAAAAAAGGGGATACTGTCTTCTCTGTTATGCGTTTAACTGGCGTTTATTGGAAAGATATTATTAAGAAGAATAGCCTTACTGCGCCTTACACTATTTCACCAGGGCAGAGATTACGCCTTAAATAGATTGTGTCGCGTATCGCAATAATGTAAAAGCCCCTGAGCGTCATTTTCAGGGGCTTTTTTTATGCACATTCTGTCGGATGAGGGATTTTCATTGAGCAAGCCTAAAACAGAGCAAGACAAACCAAATCAATCAAACTTAGTTACTTTTTTACTGATTATTATCATGATAGGACTGTTTGTTCTATTAATCGATGAATATGATAAAAAGCCATTGCAAGCCGATGTCTATATTCAAGCAGGGCATGAAGGGCGACGTGTTGGCAATACAGGTGCTGTATCCAGTTATGGTCGTGAAGTTGACTGGACAATACGCGTTGCCGATGAAGCGACCCGCATTTTACGTCAGGCTGGTGTTAGCGTTATTCGTGCGCCTGCCGATCAAAAGCGAGAAAGTGTGGTGAGATTAGCCTTGTCCATTCATTTTGATGGTGCAAGAAGAGCGTGTTCTACAGGGGCTTCAATTGGCTTAAATAACCCTTCTGATAAAAGTGCAGCACGCGCATGGAAACGAATTTATCGAGAAGTCTTTCCCTTTAAGTGGATGCCCGACAACTTTTCAAAAAACCTAAAGTATTATTATAACTATCGCTATACCTCAACCAGCGATGCTGAATTGGTACTGGAGTTAGGAGAGATGAGTTGCCCAGAACAAGCGCGCTGGATGAAGTCTCGCTTAAAAAAGTTAGGGGCATTAGTTGCTTATTTTGCCGCACAACGAATAGGGGCTTCTGGCGTAGAGAGACCGGTGTTTTAAAAATGTCCTGCAATCAAAAAACTTTCTTATTCCAGCTCAAATAGAGTAGAAAAAAGAAAGACTAACTTAATGTTCTTATTACTATTTTTAGGTTATATCTTATGCCAAACTCTTTTCTGGTTACTTTCTTTTGAGGATAATTCCTCCCGTATAACATACGATCTGCGTTTGGATGATTCAAAATATATCCGACTCAATAACTCTGCCAATATTCCTGTCGTTAGAAACTGAATAGATGCGATCATAAATAATACGGCAATCATTAATAAGGGACGAGAGCCGATGTCTTCTCCCATGATAAATTTTTGTATACCCAGCCATGTTAAGGATAATGAACCGATTGCGCCTAATGCTAAACCGATTGAACCAAAGAAATGTCCAGGACGAGTGCGGTAACGCATAAAAAACCAAACAAATAGTAAATCTAGGATCACGCGAAAAGTACGTGAAATACCATATTTGGACTCACCGCTAACGCGCTCTTTATGATTAACTACCCTTTCGCCAATACGCGATGGAGGCACTGACATGGCCACCCATGCGGGTATAAAACGATGCATCTCCCCATATAAGCGCACATTTTTCATGACGGAGGCACGGTAAACTTTGAGGCTACAACCGTAATCATGTAAATAAACACCCGTGACCTTTCCTATTAGTTTATTTGCAATTTTAGAGGGTATTTTACGCATAATCAGTGTGTCTTTACGCTTTTTACGCCAGCCTTGCAGTAAATCCAACTGACGATCACATAATTCTTTCACCATGTCTGGAATATCGGCGGGATCATTTTGTAAATCACCATCAAGTGTTACGAGCAAAGAGCCGCGCGCCTTATCAATTCCTGCTTGCATGGCGGCGGTTTGACCATAATTACGTTGTAACTCAATCACACAAAGCGAACCCCCTAGCTCTGCCTCACACTCCCGCATGACCTCAACTGTTTTATCGTGACTGCCATCATCAACAACAATCAATTCCCACTCTAATTCATAGTTTTTTAGAGCCGCATAGACTGCTTCGATCATTGCTCTTACATTCGTTTCTTCATTATAAAATGGCACGATAACGCTAACCGTTTTTTCCACAAAAATATCCTGTTGGTAAAGCTAAAGCCTATCGTCACTTGCACGCTTTAGACTAAAATTAATTAAGGATGCGGAGTATAACGCGCATGATTCATACAGACAAAGAGTACTCCGTTAAGACTCGTCTTTTTAAAGCTAGCAAGAAATGACTTCCTTTTTTTGGCTTGTTTTGCCTTTAGGCGGGAGGGGGGGTGTCTGAGATTTTAATTTCGATTATTTGTTGTCATAACACTGTCACCTTGCTGTCGTGTTCTATATGCTAAAAGCAGGGCATTATGATGCTTAAATCACAGTAGGTAAATACGATGATCGTTCACAAGTTAAGATTACAACGCGGTTGGTCTCAGGAACAATTAGCGGAATTTAGTGATTTAAGTGTACGCACTATTCAGCGTATTGAAAAAGGTCAAAAGGCGAGTTTGGAATCATTAAAGTCATTAGCGGCTGTTTTTGAACTTCAAGTTTCAGATTTACAGGAGAGTGAAATGAAGAGTGCGACGAAACTATCAATGGAAGAAAAAGCAGCATTTAAGTCGGTACAGAACCTTAAATCTTTCTATTCCCATCTGATCACGTATGTGATCGTTATTATTCTGCTTTTTATTGTTAATTTTACAACCAGCGCTGATTATATTTGGGCGGTTTGGCCAGCATTAGGCTGGGGGATTGGGGTTATTTCGCACGGACTGCGTGTGTTTGAGGTATTTGACCTGTTGAGTCCTGAGTGGGAAAAAAAACAGATTGAAAAAAAATTAGAGAGAAAAGGGTAAGCTTGCAGGCTAAAATTTCATTTTTGTAGGTTTAAATACGCGATCCATTGAGAGAATAATTCTTTATCAGGAGAAATTGCCACAGAACGCGGTGTCATTGAGGCACGAAAAACAGTTTCACCTTCCAGCGTACTGGCATAACCACCCGCTTCACTTAAAATTAAAGTCCCTGCCGCTAAATCCCATAGTTTCATACCGCCATGTAAATAAGCGTGGCCACGATTTGCTGCCATCCATGCCCATTCCAATACACATGCGCCAAGATTACGCTGTGACTTATAAGGTGCATTTGTTATGAGTTGTTGTGCTAATTTTGGTTTTAAGCGTTTTAAATCAACAATAGCGACCGCTTTATCTAAACTAAAGCCACTGGGCTTGCAGGTTAATCTTGAGCCATTAAGAAATGCCCCTTGGCCTTTAACGGCACTAAACATCTCATTACGTACAGGGTCGTAAGTAATGCCAATGACGACCTCGCCATTTTTTATTAGGGCTAAAGATGTCGCAAATAAAGGTAATCCAGCGGCAAAATTACTAGTCCCATCCAAAGGGTCTAAACACCACAATTGATTAGCCGATTGCAGCAGTTCTTCTTGTTGTTCAAGCTCCATTTCTTCACTTAAAAAAGAAATCTCAGGGTAATTTTCCAGTAGGCTTTGTTGAATACGTTGATCAGCAGCTAAATCAGCTTCCGTTAACAAACTGCCATCGGCTTTAATTGAGTACGATATTTTATTAAAACGCGGTAATATCTCCTCATTTGCAACCTGTCGTATAATATTTTCTAGTATGGTTCGATCGGGAAGCATTATTTCCTTCTTTTTTAATATTTATACAAACGTAGTTTATAGCATATGGCCAGTATTTTAGTACTTTTATTCTTAGCCTTTCTCGTATGGTTTTGGTTTGACTCTGTTCGTGCTAAAGAGAAAGCGATGGTTGCATCGGCTCATGCTTGTCAACAAATTCAAGCGCAGTTTCTTGATCAGACGGCCTCGTTAAAAAGCATTAAATTATCGCGAAGTAAACAAGGAAGAACGATACTTGAGCGCACTTATAATTTTGATTTTAGTCAAAATCGTGAAGAGCGCTATCAAGGGAGAGTGGTGATCAGAGGCTTAGTGATTGAGGAAATTTATTTGGATATGGATGAGGGTACGACTATCCTTAAATAAAGGGTAGTCGCACAATGCGTTACAAAAACAGGTCATGCTTCCGATCAAATGAAGGATGAAATAAAGGTGAGGTCTGCTTTTTCTTCTTTAAATGCGTCCAGCACCCACAATTTTACGCTTCCAATATTTATTTAGTTTGGCGATCGTGACTGTTTTTCCTCGACGTGGCGCATGAATAAATTGATTTTTGCCTAAATAAATCCCTACATGATTGACACGAACGTGTTTGCGACGAGGTGTGTGGAAGAAAATTAGGTCGCCTGTTTGCATTTGTGCAAGTGGAATACGTTTGGTTTTTTCATATTGTGATGCGGCGGTACGGGGTAGCGATATATTGGCTTTTTTAAAGGAATATTGAATTAAGCCACTGCAATCAAACCCCTTTTTAGGGCTTGCGCCGCCCCAACGGTAACGTATTTTCAGTTGTTTTTTAGCGATGATGGCGGCGCGCTGTTTGAGATGATTTTGCTGGGTTTGTAGTTGTTTAGTCTTTTCGGTGTGATTAAGTACAAGTTGTTGGTATGCCAGCTCTAGCATTGAGGTATCAATTGACTGTATTTTTTTGTTTTTTTCTGCGGCTACACTATAGCTTGGAAGGTTAATAAGAACACAAAAAATGGTAGTAAATGTCCAGTTATGACGATGCATAGTATTCCTGTAGGTCGCTCTATTGGGGGAGTCGTATTCTAGCTTAAACTAGCACCAGCATCAAAAAAACTTATGGTGACATATATATTTATATTCTTCATTATTCGATGATAAAAATAGAATTGAATGATGAATGACGAAATAGACTCAAAGAATATTTAGAGTTTACTAACATTGAACAATGATGGACAGAGATTTCAAAATTGTCTGATAAAGTATCACAAATGAAAAATATAACACCTATGAATAAAGCCTCTGATCTGTTGGTGAAACTTTCAGAAATAGCGTATTTTGCAATAAGATTGCTTCGAAAGTAGGGCTAAAACAACCCTTTAAGTGCATCTTTCAATTTATCCTTCGCTTCCTCTTCAATATTTTTCTTAACCTCTTCGGTCACATTGTCCACCGCATCGTTTGCTTGATCCCCCAACGTCTCTTTTACCTTATCATTAAGCTGATTTTGTAATTTATCTTGTTCGTGCTTGAGTCTATCTTGCAAGCGTTGTTGCATCTTTAATTGTTCATTTTGCAGACGTTGTTGTATTTTTTCTTGCTCGGCTTTTAGGCGGCGTTGTGCTTCTTCCTTTTTGGCTTGTAGTTTGTCCAGCTCTTTTTGTTTGCGCGCTTCTAATTGTTCTAATCGTTTGGCTTTTTCATCGAGTAGTTTCTGTTTTAACTGCGCTTGCTTCTTATAAAGATCGCTTTGAAGTAGCGATTTAACCAAGACATCCAATTCTAATTCATATTTTAATTCATCAAAATTACCATGAATATGGAGTGGGGCAAATAGTTTGCTTTTTTTGTTTTTAGAACGTAAGCGAAGTTTTAAATCTAACTGGTTTTTAACCAGATTAACCGCTCCTTTTCCTGTAATTAAAAAATTGGGTGCCAATAGCTGCATGTTATCGGTCGTAAATAGGCCATTATTTGCAACCCAATTGCCCCCAAGTTTAGTAAAAGTAACTTCTTGCTGCCCTTTTGCATTGGTTTTTCTTTTCTCAAATAACTCAATGGCTTGTGATACTTTTTTTGCTAATTTTGAATCGCGAATAGTGCCTTTGCGAAACTCCACATCGGCATGGCCATTTAGATTTTTCTTAATCGTAGCCAGCGTATTACCGCGTGTGGTTAGGTTAGTCTTTAAGTAAATACCCCCTGAGACATAGCGGTCTTCAAAGAATTGTAATAGCAGGTTTTCAGAACGCACTTTTTTAATCTGATGCTGCATGGTAATGACGGGTATTCTGTTCGTGACATTAATATTCAAAGCACCCGTATAATTTCCCTTATAGGCATTAAAACGTAGTGGCTTTGCATCAATTATCCCATTTTTTGCTTTAATGTTCGCGTGTACATGAGTGAAATCGACTTGATCAAAGCGTAGTTTTTTAATATCCAGCGAGCCATCAAAATTAAGGGTTTTCATCATTTTTACAGGCAATAATTTATCCGTTGGCTGACGCTTTTTAGCGACATTAGGATTAACGGGTGCAAGATAGTCATCGACAACCCACTGATCTATTTTTAACTGAGTTTTAATGGCAGGTTGTTGGAAATTATTAATGGCGACTTCGCCTGTTATTTTGGATTGATCCATCCGCAGTGTTAATTGTCGAAAATGTGCGCTATTTGGAGTCGCAATTAGCTGAAAACTAGCTTGAGAGTTGCCAAAGACATTGGCCTTACTGGTGGGGGGTAATTTAACGCCCAATACCGTTAGCACTTTTTTTAAATTAAACGGGTTGGTTTTAAAGATGCCTGTGAGTGTCAACTGGGGGGATAAACGCGTTAATTTTGCACTGCCCGTCAAGGTTGCACCCGCCATTTCTAGTCGGATATTCTTTAACTGTGCATGACCTTTATAGCGGGTTAAATCAACATCAATATTTCCCTGACTGCGATGAATGAGCTTCCCACCCGGCACGATGCCCCCATTAAGGGTCGCATTGAGCGTCATACCTTGTAATTTAAAATGCTGTTTTTTGCTATTCGCAATGATATTTTTACTGCTGAGTTGTGCGTATAAATGACCCCCTGATAATGCCTCACTTTTTACATTTGCTTTGATATTGGCATTGTGCAACGCAAATTGTTGTTGCTTCATATTGGCCTTTAAATGACCTGCAATAGTCGTGTCTACGTTGCCTATTTTAGGTAAATTATTTGCGCTCGTTGCTAACGTCATTGCGCTAATATCAACCTGCATATCATTAAGATTAGCGTGCAGATCGCCTGTTAGGGTGGCGTTTGCCTCGCCCTTATCTCCAAGGAAGCGCGTACTCTTCGCCTTTGCTGCCATACCTTTAATGGTCAGCAATAATTTATCAATGTCAAAACGCGCATCCCCCTTAATTTCTGTCTGAGTAGCACTCTGATTGGCGGCTACTTTTTGTAAATCTGCCTTTAACGTCATTCCCGCAATATGCACTTGTTGCAGGTTCATCGTTGTATGACCACTAACCGTTGCTTTAATGAGTGCCACGGGATGAGGGAGATCAGTCAGTGTTGTTTGTAACTGCATTGCGGGGATGTTAATACTTTGTTGTTCAATATCTAACTGGGTGTCGCCCGCAAGGTCTAACTGTAAATTTCCCTTAGGTAATAAACTTTTATCCCCTACAAGATGAAGTTTTAAACCCGCAATAGTGAGCTGTTTCAGCGTTCCTTGAATATCACCGGACAAAACGACGCTAGATACGGGTAAACCTGATGCGGTCGCTTTTAAGCGAGTGCCTTTTAAGGTCATATACTGATTATTTTGTGAAACGGTCAGCGTGGTTGATACCTCTGTGGTTACGCTTAATGCGGGCTGTTGTTGTTTTAAAGTGCCATCAAAATGAATATCTATCGGTTGATTCGGACGAAAAACACCGGATCTTAAATTAAAGGGCGCAATCACAATATTCTGCTGCGTTGTCTCATCGCGCCACTGAATAGCCGCATTGCTAAGGTTCATACCCGCAACGGAGAGGTTGCTTAGCCACTCATTACTGAGCTGATTTTGGTCTTTGCCACTGTTTGAATGACTAACCCATGAGTCCCAATTACGACGACCATCCGCCTTTTTATGTAAATCAAGCTGTAAACCCTCCAGAATGATTTGCTCAACCACCAGTTTTTTCTTTAAGAGTGGCATTAATTTCACAGCAACCCTTGCTGATTTAACGGTAGCAAAAGGAACGTTGCCAAAGCCTTGTGCATTGCTGAGGCTGGCTGCCCCTAGATTTAATGCGATATTGGGATAGATCGAGAGTTTTATATCGCCCTTTAGATGCAAATCACGCCCTGTATTTTGCTTCACCAGTTGGCTAATTTGCGCTTTGTAATGATTGGCATCAAACAGCGCGACAAACACAACAAGTGCAAAGATTGCTATCGCTAAAAGCGAGGATAGTGCGAAAAATAGTTTGCTTAGTGGTTTCATTTTTATATTTTTCCAAGCTTTATTGGAATAAATGCATAAGGGATATTAAATTCCCTAATGGTATTCCCGCTGTAAATTTGGGAACAAAAAACAATTATCTCGCAAAGAAGCAGCCTACGCCAAGGAAAAAATAAAGGAATATCACTGTGCGTTTAATCTTTTCTCATTAGGGGTTTGGATGGTTGGATATTATCCCTTTAGTAATGCCCCTTCATTCAATAGAAAAAAATAATAATGCGCATTAGTTATTATTAATATTATGATGTTATTAGAATAAAAAAGAGGAATTTAATCCTGTAAACTATTTTTAAAATGATAAAGGCCCTAGGAAGCAAGAGATGAATAAAATTATTCTAAAAGAAGCATGGCAAGGGGTTGCTAATTGTAACCAATGCAGTATTCGAAACTCAGTCTTATTTGCAGGTTTAACCGAAAGTGATTTCGCTCAAATACATAAACCTATCAATCAATTTCAAATAAAAGCAGGGGATAAAATTTACAGTGTCGGCGATGAGGCAAGCTGTATGTTTACCTTGCGGAGCGGTTTAGTTAAGTTGATTCAATATCTTCCCGATGGCACTCAAAAAATTGTGAGGCTATTACGTACTTCTGATGTGATTGGGCTGGAAGCCATTTTACATCCTACCTATAAACACGATGCGATTGCCCTGCGTGATACTGAAATTTGTCGCTACCCTGGTCGTGATGCGAAGCAGCTTTCAAAAACGAATCCTGCACTTCATCATGAGCTAATGGCGCGTTGGGAGCGTGCCTTAAATGAATCTGATCTATGGGCAACTGAGTTTTCTACGGGTACTTCCAAACAGCGTATTGCCCGATTACTACTAATGTTATCAAAAGAACAATCCACTGATGTCTGTGGTTTTTTTAGCCGAGAAGATGCGGGGGCTATTTTAGGTTTAACCACAGAAACAGCCAGTCGAACCATTGCTGAGTTTAAACGTCAGGGAATAGTGATTGAAAATGAGCCAAATGAATTTTCATGTAATATCCGCCAATTAAATAAAATTGCTTATGCATAATCACGGCTATTAAAAATAGGGCAATCGGCTGGTCTTGATCAACTCATGTCATCACCGCCCTGCCGTATTTGTTGCACAACAAATAAAACGAGGGTGAATAAAACCAGCGCGCCTGCTTGATGGCTCGCGGCTAAAGCAATAGGGACATGCAGTAGTAGCGTTGAAATACCCAAGGTCACTTGAATCAATAACATGGCTAACATCAAATGTAAGCCTCGTTTTATTCTTTTTGATGGATTGTTGCGGCGTGCGATAACATAAAAAACAATCAAACTGATGAAAACAATTAATGCTAATACACGATGATCAAATTGTACGGTCATTATATTTTCAAAAAAGTTGAGCCAGATAGGTTGCATAACAAAAAGCCCATCAGGGACTAATTGTCCATTCATGAGCGGAAACGTATTGAAGACATGGCCTGCTTTTAAGCCAGCGACAAAACCACCCGAGAGGAGTGTGATAAAAACCACCAGACTGAGTAATAAAGCATAGGGCTTTAAAAAATTTAACGAGGCTGAGGAGGGGGGCTGTTGCTTATCTTGAAAAAACAAGCCTAATGCTATCCATAAAATATAAGCATAGACAAAAAAGGCCAAGCCTAGGTGGGCAACTAGACGATATTGGCTCACATGGGGGTTATCAACTAGGCCACTTTTCACCATATACCAACCGAGTAAGCCTTGTAACCCACCTAATATAAACATAGCAATGAGTTTGGGTTTAAGTGCGGGTTTTACCCAGCCTTTTAGAAAGAAGAAAAGCATCGGAAAAAAGAATAAAATCCCAATGAATCGTCCCAAAATGCGATGTGAATATTCAAACCAATAAATTGACTTAAACCCTGCTAAATCTAGCGTCTGATTATTGATTTTATACTCAGGAAATTGTTGATAACGCTGAAAGGTTTCAAGCCATTCTGCCTGACTCAAGGGAGGAATAATCCCCATAATAGGCGCCCAATCGACCATTGATAAACCAGACCCTGTTAGGCGTGTTAGCCCGCCGAGGACAACCATTAGAAAAATGCTGGCACAGCAAATAAAGAGCCAAAGCGCGATGGCTCTTTCATTGTTTTGAGTGATCATTGAGTCTGCTTCCTCGTGGGTTCATATTTCGTTGCATACCACGCGTGAAGGTCATTTTGCTCACGGTATAAATTCATCATCGCGCGTACAGGGCCTGTTTTAAAAATAACAGGGGAGACAACTTGCCATCGGTCATCATAATAAAAAAACCATAAGGGTTTCACTTCCCTTTTTTCGGATTGATTGTTTTCAATCGCAAATAATGCCCATCGTCCTTTCTGCTTGAATGAAAGCATCTTAAATCCTCGTTTTTTTTGTTTAACCAAGGCATGTTGCCGCTTAAAATGCTTATAAATTTTTTGCTGATGTCGCCAATGCAAGGGCATAAAATACAGTTGATCCAGTGCTTTTAGGTCGCCTGTTTGCAACACCGTCAAGTATTTTGCAAGGGTTGGTTCAACGGAGGGAGGCGTTACTTCGGGTTGAGAACAGGACGATAAGTTCATACTTATGATCAGTACTGAAAGCATCAGAAAATAATATTTTATAGGGGGCATCTATTGATTCTCTCAATCTGGATTTTTAACGATAAAAAACACGGTTTTTTCTCGTTTATTGTCAAAGACCAATGTGATAGGAATCTTATCGCCTGTTTTAATCGTTTTCTGGAATCCTATCAACATAATATGATAACTACCATGTTGAAACAGGAGAGTTCCTTGAGAAGGAATCTTAATATTTTCAGCATGCTCCATGCGATGGAGCCCATTTTCATTGATGCTTTGATGCAACATCACCTGATTAAAGCCTTCCGCTTTAGCGGCAACCAGTGTAATCGCTTGATCAGAATGGTTTTTTAAGTGCATAAACCCTGCTAACGCTTGTGCAGCAGGAGGTGGCGTTCTAATCCAAGGGTTTTCAATCTCAAGACCCGCCGAAGCATCTGGGCTGGTGTTGCAAGCAGATAAAAATAGCAGTATCAAGAGAAAGAAAAGGGCGCGAAAAGAGTGAAGTGTGCCGTGAACTACCATTAGTTGCCTTCTTTTTGAATGATTGTCTGGTACGCATCGGCCATCTCATTAGCAACATGTTTCGCGGGGAACAATCCTGTCACTTTAGCATCAGGATTTGATAAAATAATCGTGGTTGCATGGGAGACTAAATAATTTTTATCGGTGGCAGGGCTATTGGGATTGAGTTGTTTCATCCAAGCAATACCAAATGGCATGCCTAGCTGGGTTAAATCTGTGTTTTTACCCGTCATGCCAATAAAGTCAGCATCAAAATGCTTTACATATTGCGCTAGTCTATCAGCAGTATCACGCTCTGGGTCAACCGAGACAAAGACAATTTGAGGAAGTTGTTCTGCTGGTAGCCGCTGACGTAAATTATCCATCATATGATGTAAGGTACTCAGTTCGACAGGGCAAACATCAGGGCAAAAAGTGTAGCCAAAGAGCAGCATATGCCATTTACCTTTAAATGTTGCGGTTGAAACTTGCCCTTTTCCTGCTTGCTCTAATATCACCACGGGCAAGGGTTTTCTATCAGGAAGTGCGATATAGGTTTTAGCGCTGATGGGCTTGTTGAAGCCACTGAAAGGCAGCAACTGACTCACGGCGGTTAGTAGCACCGCCAGTAATAAAATAAAGAAAAAAACCTTCTTAAAGAAGGGGTTTTTTACTTGATCACCGCCTGATTTAGCCTCTGTTTTCGTTTTTTTATTAACCATTATTGCTCCTTCATTCTATGATTTTTTTTCAGTCGTAATGAGTTCGATATGACCAAAAAAGAACTCAATGACATGCCTAATGCCGCTCCCCAAGGAGGAATCCACCCCACCACAGCAAACGGAATGGCGATAAAATTATAAGCCGCCGCCCAGCTCAGGTTTTGAATAATAATCTTACGTGTTTTTTGTGATAACTGACGTAACTTGGGGATGACATCAATTGGTTGCCCCATGATCACAAAATCACTATTAATTTGCGCTAAGTCCGTTGCGCTGATAAAAGAGATCGAAACATTGGCCGCCGCTAAGGTGGGTGCATCATTAATGCCATCCCCAACCATAATAACATTATGCTGTTGTCGCTGCTGTGCTTGTATCCACGCTAATTTATCGTGGGGTTTCATATGTCCATGAAATGTTTCTACCCCTAGTTTTTTTGCAACTTGAGCTACGCTATCAGGGTGATCACCACTTAAAATAACGATCTTTTTTATCCCTTGAGAGAGTAAGGCTTGTATCATCTTTTCCCCTCCTTCTCGCAAGGGGTCTTGTAGAATGAAAATACATTCCAGTTGTTCATTTTGGGAAAGCCCGATGACAATATCACCGACTTGACGCGCTGTTTGAATGGTTAATTGCAATGAAGTCTGTAAGGGATCGCTTTCTAGGCTGTCTTTTTGGGTACAAAAAGACAGTTTACCTAACTTCCAGTGTTGTCCGTTTATATCGCCTTCTATTCCTTTGCCTAAGTGATTTTTTAGGTTTTCGACCTCAAAAAAAGGTTTCTTTTCGCCAGATTTAAACGCCCTAGCAATCGGGTGTTCTGAAAGCCATTCTAAGGAAGTGGCGATTTGTTGGTATTTTTCATCGTTAAAATGTGCATTATGCGACAAGTGTATTTGTTTTAATTCGGGTTGTCCCAGTGTTAATGTGCCTGTTTTATCAAAAACAATGGTGTCACTTTGAGAGAGTCCTTCAATGGCTGACATTTTGAGCGGTAACACGCCCATATTGGCGAATAAACCCGAGCTTAATGACAGTGCAACGGGCGTTGCTAAGGCTAATGCACAGGGACAGGTGACAATTAAAACAGAAACCGTGACGGGCAATGCCAATGTTGGGTCGATCAACAACCAAACCAAAGCGGTCATGGAAGCGATGAGTAAGATCGCAAGTACAAACCATTTAGCAATTCTTTCTGCGATCAAGGCATACGGTGGTCTAGATTCGATGCCTTTTTCAAGTAAGGTATGAATATCTGTCAGAGTAGACTCTAGGTATAAGCGTTCTACTTGCATAATAACAGGCTGCTCAATATTACAGCTTCCACTAATGAGCGGATCACCAGTAGCGTAGGTCACGGGCATCATCTCACCCGTTAAGAGTGACTCATCAAAACTACTTTCTCCCTTTATTAAACGCCCATCAACTGGAACGGTTTCTCCAGGGTTGATGAGTACCCGATCACCGATGACGAGATCAGTCACCATAACTTCGTCAACTTCTTCGTTAAAATGGTTGGTTTTGAGCCGTGAACACGTTTTCGGAATGACTTTGAGCAATCTGTCCGTTGATGCGGCGGCAAGAAGACGACCTTGTAATTCATAATAACGTGCTGCCAGCATAAGAAAGATAAACATCGCGATGGAGTCGTAATAAACGATATGTGCTTGCTGTACCGTGGCAACAAAACTACCGATATAGGCGGTTGTTAAGCCAATGACAATGGGTAAATCCATACCAAGATGACGGTTTTTTAAATCTCGCCATGCTGAGGTATAAAAAATAGCACCCGAATAAAGCAACATAACGGAAACAATCACCAAGTCAGTCCAACGTCCGATAATTTCCCATAACTCCAGATGGCCTTGTGCATCAACGCCGCCCATCCAGTAACCTGCAATCGCACGCCCCATAACGGTCATGCCCAGCAAAGCAGAAAAAAGCAATCGATTAATACTTTTTTGTTTCTGTTCTTTGTTTAGTTTTTCGCGCTGAGTCGGGTCAAAGGGATGCGCTTTATAGCCAATGGAGGCGATAACGAGAAGAATATTGGAGAGCTGAACTTGCTTAGGATCCCAACTAACCCTTGCTTGATGGCTGGTGTAATCCATTTTAACATCCAGCACCCCTTCAATTTGGCGCAGATGTTGCTCATTAAGCCACACACAGGCGGCACAACGAATATCCTCTAGAATTAAAAACGCCTCTTTCATGCCATCTTTTTGTTGGCGTACAAAGCTTTTTTGGATTTGAGGGCGGTCATAAATGACTAATTGTTCTAAAAAGTCGGGTAAAACGGCAGGTTCTGCTTCACCCTCGGCTAATTCCCGATAGCGGTAATAATCTTCATTTCCCGACTCAACCACCGTTTTAGTGACCGCTTGACAACCTAAACAGCAAAAATTTCTTTCTAAACCGAGCACGGTAAAATGAATCTTGCAGTTGTTCGGTTGCTCAAGACCGCAGTGGTAGCAGCGCTCTTTAGTGTGAGAAGTAATAGGAGATTCTCTTTTTAGTTTTTCATCTCAGCAAAATATTGCGCCAATGCATTGATTTCATCATCCGTGAGTACTTCAGCAATAAAACGCATCCGTGAATAAATATCATTATGACGCGTGCCGTTTTTATATTCCTTCATCGTCTTCTGAAAATACGCCGCACGTTGCCCCGCTAATGCAGGAATATCGCGATCATTACCTTCTGCATTTGTACCGTGACACAATAAGCAAGGCGGCAACAGACGTTTACCATCCCCTTTTGTGAGTAAGGGAAGTATTTTTTCTACCTGCGCTTTGGTGGCTAACTTCGGTCGTGTTGCCGGCGGCAAAGGAAAACTTGCATAATAGGCTGAAATATCTGCCATTTCCTGTTCGGTCATCTTTTGTGCGAGCCGCACCATTAAGGTCGAGGTTGCCGTCTTTGCACGTTTTTCATCTCGATAATCGATCAGCATTTTATAGGTATAATTTGCCTTTTGACCTGCCATGCTCGGCCAGTTTCGCGCCTCCGCAATGCCTTCTTTACCATGACAGCTCGCGCACATCATTTCGGTATTGATTTTTTTTCCGCGAACGGGGTCTCCTTTACGCACAAAGAGAATTTGTGGCATGTCCCATGCAATATTAGAAGACACGCTGTTGTTTTCTTTAACAGGACTCTCGCTAGCGAAGACGGCACTGCTTGCAAAGCCAAACAAGACCAGTCCAACGAATGCTTTATTGATTCTATTCATTATGTGTCTTTCCTTTCTTAAATGCCCCATTGAGGTGACTCAGGCGTACCAATAAACCAGAATTGCAATACGGGGTAACCATAGCTTGCAACTAAATAAATCAACATCGCCCAGTTCCAGAAAGATAAGCTGTTGAGTAACGTTGGGACTTTTAACGGGGGATGAATGGCTTCGGCATAACTCACTTCTTGTTCTGCTTTAGTCGCCATTGGCTGACGTGATGTCATGAATAGAATATAGACAAATAGAAGCCCTGAAACTAGTAACATAATAGCTCCAATATTCATAATAAGCATGGAGAAATCCCATGACCTTACCAGTTCTTCGGCTTGCTGATAGGCTTGTACGGTATCAACACGACGCGGTTGTCCAATCAGCCCTAGGTAATGCCACGGCATCGTGGTGACCCACATGCCAATAAACCATAACCATAATTGCGTGAGGACTAGTTTGTTGGAATACAATTGATGCCCTGTGATTTTGGGCCACAGCCAATAAGCGGCCGCAAAATACATAATGACGGTTGTGCCACCATAAATGAGGTGGAAATGTCCCGGTATCCATTGGGTATTATGAATCAACGCATCTAAGGAGTAGGCGGCATTAATGACACCTCCCCATCCCCCCACGGTTAACATCAACAGCGATAAAGTCGAGGCTAATACCACAGGATTGCTATAGTCCAATGTTTTGAGCCAGCCAAAAAGCCCCGTGCCGCCGCGTAAGCGCCCCGCTATTTCTAGGGTGGCAATAATGGTAAAGCCAGTGATCATGGTGGGAACAGCGACCATAAAGGTGCCAAACATATGTAATAATTTCCAACCAGCGGCGACCATTGGATCCATGTATAAATGGTGCATTCCAATCGGAACAGAGAAGATAAAGAGCATTACAAATGCGATACGGGCAAATTCATCACTAAATAATTTGCCGCCCGCTTCTTTTGGTAAAATAGCGTACATTACTAAGTAAGCGGGAAATAACCAAAAGTAAACAATACCATGCAAGGTTTCAGAAAAGAGAACTCTTGCGAGTCCTGGATCTAAGGTATCGACCCAACCTAGCGAGACAGGAATTAATTGGAACACCACCTCAGCGGCCACCCCAATCGATGTCCATAACCATAATAAAGCATTCAATACCGTGCCATACATGATTAAAGGGACAGGTTTACCAGGATTCGCTTTTTTCCACTGCACGGTTGAAACAACCATTAAAATGCACCAGAACCAAGAGCCAACCACTAATAGCGCGGCACCAATATAAAAAACAGGGTGTGCTATTTCTGGAGGGTAAAAGGTATACAGTATCGAGGCATGACCCGTCAGCAACGTACTGGCGGCAAGTAATACGCCAAGGGTTGACATCCAAAAACCGATCCAAGCAAAGCGAGGAGACCATAGCGCCTGTTTTAGACTATGTACCGCCGTATGGTAACCAAATCCTATAATAAAATAGGTACTGAGCACATACGCCATCAGCACTCCATGCGTGGAGGTCGAGGCATAATAAACCGCTGCATTTTCAATCGCAGGAAACATGCCGCTACGCTCAAGGACTTGATACGCCCCCATGGGTATGGCTAACCCAAAGGCAGCAAAGGCGACGAAAAAATTCCAAAAAGCCAACTTGTTTGTGGAGTCAGTGGTTGCAGCAGATAATGCAATATCACTGGTTTTAATCGATGATGTTGCCATTAGTGAACCTCAGCGGTTAATTTAAAATTATCTTTAGGCACAATTTTGATCATGCCATACATATAGGCGTGAGCAAGCCCACAATATTCATCACAAATCACAGGAAAATCACCAAGACGGGTAAAGCTGGTCGTTAATTCAGACACATATCCTGGAACAATCATCGTATTCATATTACTGAAAGGAATGAGTACGCCATGCAGTACATCAAAGGATGCTATTCTGAATTTAACGGGTGTATTAATCGGGACTTCAATGTGCTGTGGATAGAAACCATAACGTGCGGCCACCATCGTCACCACTAATGCACCATCAACATCTCGATGAATACCGAGTTTATCTTCCATAAACTCTCCTCCACCAACACCAGAGGTCAAATGAAGATGCGCGGAATCAATGACTTCTACATTGCTTGGGGGATGTACGTTTTCTACAGCAGCGTAATAAATTATCAGTACCCAAGTAAGGAGGACAATACCTGAGGTCATTATTATCCACTTCTTCTCAAGTGGATCAATATGGATGGACATATCGTTAGCTTCCTTTAATTAAGCGGACCACGAGCAACAAATAGCTCAAACCAAAAATATAGGAAACCAAGACTAAACAGTATTCCGTAAATAAAGAGGATGGCCCATGTCCCTTTCGGCGAACTCTCAAGAATTTTTTTCTGCTCTTCTTCGGACATTTTTTTCATATCATTTCCTTGTGAATTTAACCCTTAAATAATACCGTGTTATTTAAAATCGAATTAACCAAAAAAACACAAGGTTAATGATTGGTTTTATTTCTACTAACAAATTAATTACTAATGGATGATAGCAAGTTACACTACATGCTAATAAAAATATAGCCTCAATATGCGGTATTTAAAAAATGAACGCATTGCGAACGATCAATGCCTGCTGATTGATAATTCGCAATGAAAAACAGCATTTAAGGGTGGTATGTTGCCATTTGAGTGACATAAATCAATGAATAAGCCGATTATCTCTTACAATTTGCTCTATTTTTAAGCATTGCGATTGAGCTTATTAGTTTATTCTTATATTGAAAATATCCTAATGATTTATTTCCATTAATAGAAAAAGTAAGTTAAATTCTATTAAAGAATGACACGGTTAGAGATTCAATTTTATAATAAGAAATTGGTTTTTTTATTCCAAAATCATAATTATGTATATAACATAAGGATTACCTAATGAAAGCGTTTTTGTTATCTTTCTTTCTTATTGTCAGTGCTCTGAGTTTTGTCAATACCGTCACTGCCAAGGATATTATTGGCGGCTTAACCTTAAAGGAAAACTTTGAGCTAGCAGAACAATACCCGATGCCCTCTCCTTGGCTTTTATCTGCCCAATGTTCTGCGTGTCATGGCACGATGGGGACGGAGTTCGATGATATTATTCCCCCTTTAGCGGGTATGGATAAACAAGAATTTATTGACAAAATGCAAGAATATAAAACAAAAGATGCCAATCAATTTATTGTTATGGGCATTATCACACAGCCAATAACGGATAAAGAAATTGAAGCAATGGCAGACTTCTTTGCTAAATTAAAACCAGTCTCTCGGAGTCTAGGAAAAGTGCCTTACGATGTCGTCGTGCCTGACTGGGCTAACATGAATAGCGGAGCAAAGTAATCAAGATGAATAAGAAAGATTTGAATAAAAAAAAGGGCATGTCTCGTCGTCAAATGCTGAAAATGTTAGGCGCAACCGCTGCAACCTATGGATTACTTGGGGCATCCAGCAAAGTTTTTTCTAAAAGTGCGCCACATATTGTCATTGTGGGTGGCGGAATCGGCGGCGCAGCAGCGGCTAAATACCTTCGTTTACTCAATGCTGACGTTAAAATCACGCTAATCGAACCTAATTCACAATATATCTTCTGCCCAGGCAGTAACGAAGTCATTCCTGGTTGGATAACGCTTGAAGATTTAATGGTCACTTATACGGCTTTAAAAACACGTTACCATGTCAATGTCATTCATGATAAAGCAAGTATTATCGACTATGATAAAAAACAGCTCCGCTTAGAAAAAGGCACGGTGCTTAATTATCATAAACTCATTGTTTCTCCCGGCCCTATGCATGGTTATCACGCCATCGAAGGGTTTAGTAAAGCGCTGGCTGATGGTGATTTTCCCTCCGCTTATAATGCGGGCAAACAAACGATGACGCTACGTAATCAGATCCTCTCGATGAAGCAAGGCGGAACGGTTATTATCGCCCCGCCAGAAAATGATTATCGTTGCCCGCCTGCGCCTTATGAACGTGCCTCCTTTATTGCGGCGATGTTAAAAGAAAAAAATCCAACGGCAAAAATACTTATTTTAGATGCGAAAGATAGCTTTGTTCTTTCTGATAACTATAATTTTTATTGGAAGAAGACCTTTGGCTATGGCACTGACAACAGCATGATTGAATGGGTACCCAAAAAGAAAGGCGGTAAAGTGGTCAAACTGGATGCCACTCATCATGCGGTTATCACGGCAGATGGACAATCCCATAAAGGCGACGTAATCAATATCATCCCGCCAGAAGCCGCAGGATTATTTGCGCTGAAGAATGATCTAGCCGATACACAGTGGTGTCCCGTTGACTTTTTAGACTTTAGCTCAATGCGACATGATGATGTTTATGTGATTGGCGATAGTGTCGATGGCGCACCCATGCCAAAAACAGGCTATATTGCTAGTAATCAAGCACGTATCGTGGTGCAAGCCATCAATGATGAACTCCACGGCAAAGAACTGAGTACCCCGTTCATTATCAATGATTGCGTTGCAATGGCAGGACACGACTATGGTATGGCACTCTCCACAACCTTCCGCTATGCAGGCAAAGGAAAGCGCTTAAAGGATTTATATTACATTCCAGAAGCAGAAACCAACCCTGCTAAACAGATTGTACGTCAACAAGTGGCAGAAAATTGGCAGCGAACATTCCGTAAAGACATCTTTGAGTAGTGTGCTCCCTTTCAGTTCTACGTTTTTTCATGCTCGGAGTATGTATCTGACTCTCTATTCATTTTTTACCATCCTTCTTAAGTTAGTAGCCCTGTTTACTAATAGGTTGGAAACTATAGCACCCGATAAAATCGACGCACCTGCATGATCCCCTGGAGGGTGAACACTTGCCCCTGCGTAGTATAAGTCAGTTTCGTCAGACGTTGTTGCATAAATCATAATCGTCACCATTTATAGGTGTATGAAAAACAAACAAAGCTATCGAATCAAAAATTGGAAAGAATACAATCAGGCTCTCGTTAACCGAGGCTCTCTCACCCTTTGGTTTGAAGAGGCTCAAATAGAGAAGTGGTATCACACAGAAAAAGCAACAAAACGCGGATCGCCTACCTATTATTCTGATACAGCCATTCAATGTGGTCTTGTTATCCGTGAAGTGTTTTCTTTGCCCCTACGAGCCACAGAAGGGTTTCTCTACTTCGGCTTAATTTGGATATTCCAAATTATACAACATTCAGCCGCCGTCAATAGACTCTCGATGTTCAAATCCCCCGATGTAAAGCGGGTAAGGCGATGCCTATTGTCATTGATTCAACCGGCCTAAAAGTGTACGAAGAAGGTGAGTGGAAAGTAAGAAAGCATGGCGTAACCAAACGCCGTACAGGGCGAAAGTTGCACCTTGCCATTGACGTGAATACGCATGAAATTGTTGCTGTTGAGCTCACGACGAATTCGGTGGGTGATTCTGAAGTATTGCCTGATTTACTAGACCAAATTGAGGACACTCAAGCAATAGAGGCGGTATCCGCCGATGGAGCGTATGATACAAAAGAATGTCATAAAGCGATTAAAGAGCGAAAAGCCGAAGCGATTATTCCCCCAGAGAAGGGTCGATTGAGTGGCCATCAGAAGACGGTGAAACTCACCCTAGAACAGCACTCGTTAAACTCTGCGAGGAATTAGGTAAGAAGGAATGGAAAAAAGTTAGTGGATCCCACCGAAGAAGTTTAGCGGAAACAGCCATGTTTCGTTTTAAATGCTTGCTCAGTGGGAATCTAAAGAATCGACGTTTTGGTAGTCAAGTAACAGAAGCTTATTGCCGAGCAGTTGCGATGAATAAAATGACATTTTTAGGTATGCCAAATTCTGTTTTACAGGGTGATTCTGCCTAAAATAAAGGGCAAGGCTTTTGCTCGCATTGAGTTTCATTTATGCAACAACGCCATGCGTAAGTCCTATAAAATATCATTTAATTTTTTTTCATTTCTAGAGATTATAATTACTTTATTATCAACGTGTAATTTTTTTATTATTTGATAACCAATACCAGAAGTCCCCCCTGTAATGACTATAACTTTGTTATTCAATATCATATTTTTATCTCTTGAATGGAATGTAGAAAACATAATAAAAAACACATATGATACAAGTAAGTAGACTCAATGTGATTGTTTTTTGATCTTCATCAATTATTACTTTCCGCTTAATATTAGGTACAATAAAAACCAATATCATTAACCTTGGTTAAAAAAATGAATTTAGATAATTTATTTGACATAAAAGGAAAGGAAATACTTAAGAAAAAAAAAGAACATGTGTTTATTCAAGGAGATAAAAATAACTCGCTCTATTTTATAAAAACAGGATTACTTAAAGCTTATTATATCTCTCCAAAAGGAAAGGAGTTTGTTAAATCATTTATAACAGAAGGTAATATTGCCATTAATTTATCTTCTGCCTACTTTGAAAAACCTTGCACTTTTAGTCTGCAATGTATAGAAGATACTGCAATGTTAGAAATTCCACTTTCTTTAATTGATGCTTATCGAAAGAAAAATCATGACTTATCCAATCAAGTTATTGATCTATTATTGGAGTTTTCTTTGAAAAAAGAAAAAAGGGAATTTGAGTTTCTCTGCCTTTCAGCGGAGGATCGTTATAAAATGCTTTCTCAAGAAAATTCAGACCTTTTAAAGCGTTTGACTCAGAATGACATTGCTCATTATTTAGGCATAACACCTGTTGGGCTAAGCAGAATTATCAGTAGAAATTCGGTATCTTTCCTATAAGAAGCGATGATATTTTTATCTACATTTTTAATTAGGATTGGGCATCCTTCATCTGTGCTAAAAGTAGTTTACACTTCTATTAACCGACCCTGATATGTGCCAGCGCTTGGTCGGTTACGTAAACTCCATCGACCCTACAAAAGAGAATAAAGTGTCAACTGAAATAGGAAGGGTGCCTAGGATTGGTATAAATCCCTCTGATTTTATTGGATGATGAATCAGGGGATTCGATAGACAGCATTATTTTTTAGCGATACCCACTACAAAGGTGTCAATGGGTACATGAAGATGCCTATTTAGGGATATTATTCCACTCAGTTAAGCACTAAAATCAAATGGCTTACCAAACAGTGTATTGGTTTCTATATCACTTGCACGAATATCATACATTGGGCCAGATGAATCAATAGGGATAATGGTATCACCTACGCTAAGGCTACCACTGTTGTCGTGATCAAAAACGTATACACCGTTATCAACAGGCGTGGTGAACGTTTTGGCTATTGTCGTGAGTTCTTGCTGTTGTTGCGCTGACAACGAAACTCTTGGTAGCGCATCACCCATGGAAATTCCATTGATTGTATTGTTTATTTCATCCTCTAAGGTCAGCGTATAGGTTGCTGAATTAGGATCATTACGATCGGCAACGACAATATCTCCTGCGCCTAATCTTCCATTATTAGAACCTGAATAGATTTCAACATCACTAAAGTCAGGGCTTTGCTCTAGTAGAGATTTTAAACCCTCATTAATATGCATGGCGCCACGCACACTATTCTCATTAATAAGACGAATATCTTCTGCGTTTAAGGTGATGCTTGGGACATTTCTATCCGTACTAACGACCGTATCGCCGACACTAAGTCCGCCTGATAGATCATTATCATCAACACGGAATTCACTGATTCCTGTGTGTGCTGTTATTGCATTAACCTGTGTGGGGTTAAGGTTATCAACATAAGGCGGTTGAAAGGCGTTAATCCCTTCTAAATCTGCCGCTGTTAAGACATGTTCAGAGCCGCCTTGAGCGCTTCCAACCCGATCACCGACACTGAGTGTTTCTGAACCATCCGCATCATGAACAGAGATATCACGTAATCCTGTCACCCCTTCAATTGCTGATCGTTGTGCGGCGGTGATATTCACATCGGCACCATCTCGTATCGTTGGGTTGTTAATGGCCTCAACATCAGCAGCAGATAAATCTCTAAACTGCTGTGATACGCTACTGGCATTACCTGTTGCAAGAACAGCCGTGTCTCCCGCACTGATCGTACCATCACCATCATTATCAATAACGCGAACACCCACGTCACCTGTTGCACCACTTGCGCCATTAGCACCAAAAACTCCCAGTATTCCGTCGCGTTGTGACCCTGACAAGGCCACTGTTGCACTATTACTGGTATCACTAGCCGCACGTTGCTTCATTTCATCCAGTGATAAACGCGCATCGTCAAATCTGAAATTTTCGGTATTAACGACTTCAATTCGCTGTCCTGTATCTTTATGGATAAGAACGATTTTTGATCTATCAGGTTGGCCAAGCGCGGGTAAACTATTATTTCCTTCTTGATCATCTGCTCCAGTAGCAGGCGGGGCTTGCTGTTCTAATTTAATGGAGTATTCATCAATATTTGCTCTAATTCGAGCCGTATCAGTACCTGTGCCACCATCTAGAAAGTCATTTCCCAAGCGACTATTTAGCGTATCATTGCCTTCGCCACCGAATAGTCGATTAGTACCGCGACCACCAGCTAAATAGTCATCCCCTGTTCCACCGATTAAATTATCATTACCTTGACCACCATAAAGACGATCATTCCCCTCATTGCCAAAAATTACATCATTGCCTTGGCGACCAAATAAGCGATCATTCCCCCCTAATCCTTGCATTCGATTATTTTTATAATTGCCTTCTATATTATCATCCCCTTCTGTTCCGACCATATCATCAGATTCTGATGCAGACATCGTACTACTGGCTGTTGTCGTTGTTGGAGCGCTAGTTTGCGGTTTATCAGGATCTTTTTTCGTCCCTGTTTTATCATCGCCTAACTGCATCACTAAATTCTGCACTAATTGCAGTAAGTTTTTTAAAACGGCTAACGGCAACGGCTTTCCAGCAGAGGATGATTGTAGTTGAGTGAGCGCATCCTTTATATCCTCTACCTGATGGCCACTGGTAGTAGATTGTGTGTGAACGCCCATCGACATGTTTATGTTTGTCATAAATTCCTTCCTTAGAGAGTGTAATGGTTTATTTAGTTAGTTATAAAATACCTTCACCACTTATGCGGTTAGTTGAGTGATTATTTTGAATAGTTAACAACGAACGAGTAAACACTCAGCTTCTTTCATTTAGGCAAAAGGTATCCCGCTACGAATACTCTTTTCAAACAACAACAACGACTTTAAAAGGGGTTAATGGTCATAATGAAGGGATTAACGAAATCTCATAAAATTTGAAGAACTCATGTCATTGAATGCTTTGATCATTAAAAAAATAACAATGGCAGGCAAGTGAATGATTAATCCATCTCCATTGTCTAGGTCGTGGTTTGTTTTTAGGCTATTGCGTCTCTTATAAATCGCTTGGTTTTTATCGATTTCCTTATGTTATAATTCAGCGTTCTGCTAACTGAAATAAAGCCCCTATGAATGAACGCACAGCTACAGTACAACGCGATACACTAGAAACTCAAATTAGTGTCACGATCAACCTTGACGGCGCTGGAAAAGCACGTTTTAAGACGGATATTCCCTTTTTAGACCATATGCTTGAGCAAATAGCCCGTCATGGTTTGATTGATATAGAAATTGAAGCAACGGGTGATCTAGAAATCGATGCTCATCATACCGTTGAAGATATTGGTATTACGCTGGGCAAAGCATTTAATCGTGCGATTGGGAATAAAAAAGGTATTACACGCTATGGTCATGCCTATGTACCATTGGATGAAGCACTTTCTCGGGTCGTTATTGATTTTTCAGGTCGCGCAGGATTGATCCATAATGTTGACTATAAACGTGCTTCTATTGGAAGTTTTGATACTGATTTGTTCCATGAGTTTTTTCAAGGCTTTGTCAATAGTGCCAAAGTAACGTTACATCTGGATTGCATCCGTGGGCGCAATGCACACCACATTGCAGAAACCATTTTTAAAGCTTTTGGGCGCGCATTACGCATGGCGGTTCAAATGGATTCACGTATGGGAAGTGCAATTCCTTCCACTAAAGGAACATTAACGAGTTAATATGTCTACCATTGCTATCATTAATTACAACATGGGCAACTTGCACTCTGTCAGCAAGGCGCTAGAGCATGTTGCCCCAGAAGGGACGAAGGTTATGTTGACTTCTTCCCCTGATGAAATTCTTGCCGCAGACCATGTTGTTTTTCCCGGTCAAGGTGCCGCGCGTGATTGCATGAAGGAGCTAAATAAAGCGGGCTTGATTGATGTGATTCGAGAAGCCGCTGCTAGCAAGCCCTTTTTAGGTATTTGTATGGGCATGCAAGTTTTGATGGAACACAGCGAAGAACATGAGGGGATTGACTGTATGGGTGTTTATAAAGGCAATACACAGGCGTTCGCGGGTAGAATTGCGGCTAAAGATACCTCTGGTGAGCGTTTAAAAATTCCTCAAATGGGCTGGAATCGTATTCTACAGACACAGCCTGATCATCCGTTATGGAAAGGGATTGAGGATGGCTCACGTTTCTATTTTGTGCACAGCTATTTTGTTGATCCTACAGATCAATCACTGGAGGCGGGGATGACGGACTATGGGCTAAACTATGCTTCTGCCATTGCTAAAGAGAATGTCTTTGCGATACAAGCACATCCTGAGAAAAGTGCAGACAACGGCTTGCAATTACTTAAAAACTTCACCGAATGGAATGGAACAGTATAAATGTTATTACTCCCCGCAATTGATTTAAAAGATGGGCAATGTGTACGTCTACGCCAAGGTCGTATGGAAGACACGACTGTATTTTCTGATAGCCCTGTCGATACCGCAACACGCTGGGTAGAAGCAGGCGCAAAGCGTTTGCATCTAGTGGATTTGAATGGTGCTTTTGATGGTAAACCGGTTAATAGTGATAGCGTTCAAGCCATCGCTAAAAAATTCCCAGATCTACCGATTCAAATTGGTGGTGGAATTCGTGATGCAGAGACCGTACAAGCTTATTTAGATGCTGGCGTTAGGTATTGTATTATTGGTACTAAAGCCGTTGAAGATCCTGACTTTGTCATTTCACTGTGCCAACAATTTCCTGATCATATTATTGTTGGTATTGATGCGAAAAATGGCATGGTCGCAACCGATGGCTGGGCAGAAGTTTCTACTGTTTCAGCCATTGATTTAGCCAAAAAATTTGAGCAGGCAGGTGTTTCTGCGATTGTTTATACGGATATATCACGCGATGGCATGATGACAGGCGTTAATATTGAAGCGACGGTTGAACTCGCTAAAAGCATCTCTATTCCTGTGATTGCATCTGGCGGTGTGACGAATATGGATGATATTATAGAGCTGTGTAAAGTAGAAGCAGCAGGGATTAGTGGTACAATTTTAGGACGTTCTATTTATGAAGGAACGATTGATCTTGCTGAAGCGCATCACTATGTAGAGTCACTTTAAGTTATACCCTCCTAAAATATAAATATCCGAATAAGCGATTATAGTAGGCTGAAAAATCAGTCTACAAAAAATGATACCCTCATGATTATTTTTAATAAGTAGTCTGATTATTCTTGATTTTTATCACCTCTTCGAATATTTATCGGAAGCCGTACCCTTGTGTGTTCAGATGGATAAATAACCCTTCCTTTCTAGGGTGTTTTTTCTATGTCAGTTGATATTTCAGGACGATTATCAACGCTATTTTATCGTTATAATCATCGGATCCAATAAACCCTCTATTTGTGCTCCCATGCAGAGTCCACTTAAAATATAAGGAGTTCCAATATGCCAGTTAACCTTCAAGCGCCAACCTCACTTCAAGCTATTAAAGGTATCTCTCTATCGGCTGTTGAAGCCAATATACGTTATAAAAATCGTAATGATTTAGTCTTGATTAAAATGGTCAATGGTGGCACAGCGGCGGGCGTTTTTACCCTAAACAAATTTTGCGCCGCACCGGTTACCTTATGCAGAAAGCATTTAGCCCATAGTGCGCCAAGATACTTATTAATTAATGCGGGCAATGCCAATGCAGGGACGGGTCAAAAAGGGTTGGATAATGCCAAACAAACCTGTGCAATATTGGCAGAAATTGAAAACATCAAGGCAGAAGATGTCCTACCTTTCTCCACGGGTGTGATTGGTGAGCAGTTGCCCATTGAACCTTTTTCCTCTCATTTACCCCAAGCACTTGAACAACTTAAAGAAGATAATTGGCTTTTAGCCGCACAAGGTATAATGACCACCGATACCCTTGCCAAAGGGGTGAGTAAGCAAATTGAAATAGAGGGAAAAATAGTCACAATAACTGGTATTGCAAAAGGTTCTGGCATGATAGAGCCGAATATGGCGACGCTACTTGCTTTTATTGGTTGTGATGCAAAAGTGGACGCTGAGTTATTACAGCAGGTATTAAATGAAGCCGTTGCGGACTCTTTTAATGCCATTACCGTTGATGCTGATACCTCTACCAATGACTCACTCATGCTATTGGCATCGGCACAATCAGGCGCAGAAATCACCGCTACTAATCGTAACGTTTTTCAACAAGCCATCAATGCTCTTTGCCAGCAATTAGCACAAGCGGTTATTCGTGATGCCGAAGGTGCAACTAAGTTTGTCACCATTGAAGTAGAATCTGCGCCCGATAAAGACTATGCACGTGAAATTGCCTATACCGTCGCACGCTCTCCTCTGGTAAAAACGGCATTATTTGCCAGCGACCCTAACTGGGGACGTTTACTTGCCGCGATTGGGCGAAGTCAGGTTAAAGGACTGGATGTTAGTAAAATTTCGCTTTGGCTAGGTGACACACAATTACTCAAAACAGGAGAGCCATTAGCAAGTTATACGGAAGAGCAAGGGCAAGCTGAAATGGATAAAGAAGAAATTACTATTCGAATAGCACTGAATGCAGGCAACGCCAATGCGCGTATTTGGACCTCTGATTTATCGCATGAATATGTCACTATTAATGCCGACTATCGAAGTTGAGTTTAGCTGAAACCTATGGAAAATCAGAGATTATTTAAAACGAGCCAGCGCATAGCGTGATTTAGGCAACCCCTGCTTTTTTAATCGGTGATATTCAGCCATTACTTTCTTTACATAGTTTTTGGTTTCACGATAAGGGGGAATACCACCGTATTTCCTTACATTACCTGGTCCTGCATTATAGGCGGCAATCGCAAAACGTTTTTTTCCTTTAAACAGTCGGAGCATTTGACCGATGTATTTTACACCGCCTTGAATGTTTTGTTCAGGATTCCAAGGATTGCTAATTTTCATCATATCCGCAGTCCCTGGCATTAATTGCATTAAACCGATTGCGCCTGCACGTGAATGCGCTCTTTCATTAAAGCAGGATTCTTGTCTTACAATGGCATGGATTAACTCTTCCTCCACGCCATAAGTTCTTGAATAAACTTGTATAGTACGTTGATATGCGCGTGCTTTAGCAGCCAAGTGCTGCTTATTACCACAGCCATGCACAATGCCATTGCCTTTGGAGGGTTTTCTATATCGCGTTTTTTTCAATACATGCGCCTTGCGAAAGACCGCCTTTTTCTTCTTTTTAATCTTATAAACTTTAACCAGTTTATAACCTTTTTTCTTAATGCGTTTATCGGTTAGGACAGAGGAACCGTCAGCACTAATATATGAATAAACATTTGCAGGCGTAACCGTGCTACTTAAAAGGAAGATAATGCCAAAAAATATTGATATCGGAGTCTTTTTCATAAAAGTATTATAATTTTTATTATTAGGGGGATATTCGGGTGCATTAACGGAATACTAACGCGGTGCCGCTATAATCTCTAGGCAAAAGCGATCAAGGGGTGGGTAATTAATGACCCTATCCTTTAAATGATACCGTTGTTCTAGCCGTACATAGTGGTGGTGATTGAAGTGAATTATTATTAACTTACTGAAAGCAATTGATGACTTCACTAAACATTGTTTTCAATCCTGTTTGTAGGTACTCATAAGGATTTGATATTTACATACACTAAGGGATCGTCTTCGGACGATCCCTTTTTTATTTGAGTTTAGCAACAATATTTAACCCACATTTTTTGTTTTAAAATGATGAAACTAAACAATCTCCGCAAACAAACGTTTAATCCATTGCACTCGCTGCTC
The DNA here is from genome assembly GCA_023145535.1 of Cocleimonas sp. Classification (GTDB taxonomy): domain Bacteria; phylum Pseudomonadota; class Gammaproteobacteria; order Thiotrichales; family Thiotrichaceae; genus JAGLBW01. The sequence continues at coordinate 29,824 of JAGLDQ010000022.1, forward strand.
TACCGTCTCTAACTCCACTTCAAAATACAGTTTATCCGAACCCACTATTTTATACTCCCAAGGACGTTTTTGTACGAGCATCATAATTTTCATGGGATCTATCGCGGGTTTTTCATTAAATACAATACGTCCACCATCCTCTCCTGCATCCAACTTTAACACCCCTAATTTCTGCGCTATTTGTTTTAAACGAGTCACTTCAAATAAAGTATCAACAGGCTCAGGTAGCAAACCAAAGCGGTCTATCATTTCGACGCGCAGATCACGCAATTGTTCTTCATTTTTGGTACTAGCAATGCGCTTATATAATATGAGACGATTATGCACATCAGGCAAATAGTCATCAGGAATTAATGCAGGTGCGCCTAAATCGACCGTGGTTCGTGTTTCATGCCCATCTTCTTCGGGCAAATCACCCCGCTTGAGGGCTTTGACGGCGCGCTCTAATAATTCATTATAAAGTGAGAAACCAATTTCCTGAATTTGTCCACTTTGCTCATCACCCAATAACTCACCTGCACCCCGTATTTCTAAATCATGCGATGCCAGTGTGAAACCGACCCCCAGTTCTTCTAATGACTCAATTGCTTCTAAACGTTTTTTAGCATCACCTGTCAGGACTTTTTCGCTGGGGATAATGAGATAAGCATAGGCTTTATGGTGAGAGCGACCAACCCGTCCACGTAGTTGATGTAGCTGCGCCAAGCCTAGTTTATCAGCACGATTGATGATAATCGTATTAGCCGTCGGTACATCAATCCCACTTTCAATAATGGTGGTCGCAACCAGCACATGAAAGCGTTGATGATAAAAATCTTTCATAATGCCTTCGAGTTCTTTCTCAGACATTTGCCCATGAGCAAAACGCACGTCCGCATTCGGTAGATAATCACTGATTTGATCGGTAATTTTCTGGATGGTTTTAACTTCATTATGCAGAATATAAATCTGTCCCCCTCGTGATAACTCACGCGCACAGGCTTCTTGAATCAGAGCTTTGTCCCACTCTTTAACAAAGGTTTTAATCGCATGACGTTGGGCAGGTGCGGTGGCGATTATGCTGAGATCACGTAGCCCTGATAGGGACATATTTAAAGTACGCGGAATCGGCGTTGCTGTCATGGTCAACATATCCACATTCGCGCGTAGCTTTTTTAATTGTTCTTTATGGCGTACACCAAAGCGGTGTTCTTCATCAATGATCACTAAGCCTAAATCTTTATAGTGAACATCTTTGGATAAGAGTTTATGCGTACCAATGACAATATCAACCTTGCCACTTTTTAATTTTGCGATCGTTTCTCTGGTTTGTTTTGGCGTGCGAAAACGTGACAATGTTTCGATTTGAAATGGCCAATCCGCAAAACGGTCGCGAAAATTTTGCGTGTGCTGTTGGACGAGTAACGTTGTTGGCGCAATCATCGCCACCTGTTTTCCACCATTGGCAGCGAGGAAAGCAGCCCGCATCGCGACTTCTGTTTTGCCAAAGCCAACATCACCACAAACCACACGATCCATTGGGCGAATTGAGATGAGATCTGCTTTGACGGCCTCAATCGCTTGTGCCTGATCAGGCGTTTCTTCAAAGGGAAAAGCGTCAGAAAAGGCATGATAGTCCAACGCATTGACATCATAGGCATGACCTTGCAATGCCGCGCGACGGGCATTAATCTCTAATAATTCGGCGGCAATATCATACGCGCGTTTTGCCGCTTTTTTACGAATTTTATCCCATTGCTCTGTCCCTAATTTATGCAAAGGGGCTTTTTCTGGGCTAGCGCCACTGTAGCGACTAATTAAATGGAGCGAAGAAACTGGCACGTAAAGTTTATCGCCTTTGGAATACGCTAGGGTAATAAACTCTTGCTCTATGCCCCCCGCTTCGAGCTTTTTCATCCCCCTATAACGCCCAATGCCATGCTCTTCATGCACGACGGGCGAGCCTTCATGCAAATCAGTCAAATTGCCGATAATGGCTTCAGCATCACGGGTTGCTTTGCGCTTACGACGGCGTTCTTGTTGTACTTTTTGCCCAAAAATTAAACCTTCAGGGATAATGGCTAACTCGCCCTGTTGTTCTTCATTTTTTAACCATAAGCCATTTTCTAACGGCGCAACCGTGACACTGAGTTTGCTACTGCCTTGCAAAAAATTTTGCCAGTCTTGACTCGTACTTGCGGGGTATTGATTATCACGTAATAAACTGAGTAAATTCTCACGCCTCCCTGCGGATTCCGCCGTAAAAAGCACTCGTCCTTGATGCACCGCTAAAAACTGTTGTAACAACATTAAGGGGCGTTCAGCACGCGCCTGCAATAATAGGGAGGGAAGCGTATGCGTTGGATAATTATGGCTATCAGTGGTATTTTCTTGCTCGAAGGAATGCGTTTGGATGCGCCGCAATTGATCAAAGGCTTGGTTTAATTGTTCTGTATTAAGAAATAAGGTATCAGGGGCTAAAATGGGGCGCTCAATATCATGACGACGCTGCTCATGGCGCTCAACAACATTTTGACTAAAGCTTTCCGCCGCTGGTTGTATATCGTGACTATAAATTAACAGAGTTTTTTCAGGAAGGTAATCAAACAAGGTGGCTGTTTGTTTAAAAAATAATGGTAAATAATATTCAATACCCGCCGGTGGATTGCCATTACTAACATTGTCATAAATTTGACTACGCGCCAGATCTCCTCCCAGTTTTTCAGCATAGTGGGTGCGAAAGGTTTGAATCCCTTCGGCGTTTAACGGAAATTCTTGCGCTGGAAGCAATTCAATTTTATCCAGTTGCTTAATCGTGCGCTGATCTTCAGGGTTAAAACTGCGTAATGAATCAACTTCATCATCAAATAAATCAATACGAACAGGATGCTGGCTGCCCATAGGGAATAGATCGATTAATGAGCCACGCGTTGCGTATTCGCCATGCTCCATCACTTGGGTTACATGACGATAACCTGTTTCCTCCAATTGCAGTCGCATGAGTTCTATATCAAGTGTATCGCCTTTTTCCAGTAAAAAGGTATTGCTACGAATATAGTGAGTCGGCGCAAGGCGATGCATTAAGGTCGTGACAGGGACAATTAAAACACCCTGCTGTGTCGCTGATAGCTGATAAAGTGCTTTAAGCCGCTCAGAAATCAGGTCTTCATGGGGCGAAAATACATCATATGGCAATGTTTCCCAGTCGGGAAAAATATGGATATTTTCAATATTAGAAAAAAAGCGAATATTAGCTTCTGCTTGATAAGCCGTTTGACTATCAGGCGTTACCAGTAAAATAAGCCCTTTATATTCCTGTACGGTATTGGCGATTAACAGATCTTTAGCACAACCATGTAACTGCCCCCAGTCAATGCTGTTTTTTTGTTTTTCAGGATAAAGAGGATTTATAATGGGATGAGCCATGACTTGATGCCTTGGGGGGTAGTTATATTTAAAAATTGCAAAATTGTACTCTTTTGCTTACTTTCTTGCGATGTTATTTATCCCTAAATGGTTTATTATGAACGACAAATACAAATAAAGTTAGCTACCTATTATACCATTGCCTCAGATCTACGCCTATTCTGTAGATTTAAATAAGCGTCATGATTTTTTGACTTTAATTATAAGGATTTTATTTTGATTGCCACACAATCTGCTTTAGAGCTAAAGGGTGAAATGTTGATGCTAAACGTGTTGCGTTTGCAAGACGTTGATATCGAATTGATTGAAACCACCTTACAACAAAAACGTGCAGAAGCTCCCTTATTCTTTGTTCAAAGCCCTGTTGTAGTAGACTGCTCTAGCTTAACAGAAGAACAAGGCAGCCAGCTTGATCTACGTGCATTGCGACGCTTGCTGGTTAAAATGGATTTTGTACCAGTGGGTTTACGTAATGTTTCTAATGCTATGTTAGCGGCATCAATAACAGCGGGTTGGAATGTATTGCGCGCCTCAGCAAAACAGTCACCTAAACAAGAGGTTACCATTGAACTTTCTGAAGATACCTTTGTTTATGACGAAATGGCCGAAGAAAAAAAGAAAAAAGAAGCCAATATGGCTGAATTTGCGAATGAAGATCAATCACCACAAAAACAAGGGTTAACCATTGAACGCCCCATTCGTTCTGGACAACAGATTTATGCTAAAAATGGCGATTTGATTATATTGTCGCAAACCAGTGCCGGATCGGAGGTGATGGCGGATGGCTCTATTCATGTTTATGGCCCACTGCGTGGCCGCGTTCTTGCAGGGGTTAAAGGGGATAAAAAAGCACGTATTTTTTGTCGCTCACTCGAAGCCGAATTAATTGTTATTGCGGGCTGTTATCAATTACTGGATGAAAGTGATACCGAATTAAAAGGCAAACCTGCAATGATCTATTTAGAAGATGAAAAATTGATTATAAAATCAATTAAATAAGATATAAAACTAAGTAACTGCTCAGGTTACAGAACTAATTTAGATATTTTGGAGAATAGAATTGAGTAAAGTAATTGTTGTTACGTCAGGCAAAGGCGGCGTTGGAAAAACAACCACTAGTGCTGCATTTGCCGCCGGCTTAGCAAGCAAAGGACACCGCACTGCCGTTATTGATTTTGATGTAGGTTTACGTAACCTTGACTTAATTATGGGGGTTGAGCGACGCGTTGTTTATGATTTTGTTAATGTTATTAACGGCGAAGCAACACTGCGTCAGGCACTGATTAAAGATAAACGCGTTGATAACCTCTTTATTCTACCCGCATCACAAACGCGGGATAAAGATGCGCTAACAAAAGAAGGCGTTGAAAGCGTTATTAATGAGCTAAAAACAGATGGCTTTGAATATATCGTTTGTGATTCACCCGCTGGCATAGAAAAAGGTGCATTTATGGCACTTTATTTTGCTGATGAGGCCATCATTGTCACGAATCCTGAAGTTTCCTCTGTGCGTGACTCAGATCGCATACTCGGCATCTTGCAGAGTAAATCCCGTGCAGCAGAGGATGGTAATGTGGTTAAGGAGCATCTTGTTATTACCCGCTACTCTCCAGAGCGAGTCGATTTGGGCGACATGATTAGTCTTGAGGATATTGTCGATATTTTATCAGTCCCCTTACTGGCCGTTATTCCAGAGTCTGACTCTGTTTTACAGGCATCCAATAATGGTGTTCCCGTCATTATGAATCTAGAAAGTCAAGCAGGACAAGCTTATATGGATATGACTAGTCGCTTTCTAGGTGAAGATGTGCCACACCGCTTTTTAGATATTGAAAAGAAAGGCTTCTTTAAGAAGCTATTCGGATAGGAGGCATCATGGGATTGTTTGATATCTTTAGGCGAGATAGAAAGAAAAATAGCGCCAATATAGCGAAGGAACGCTTGCAGATATTAATTGCGCATGAGCACGCGAGTAGAACGGGTGCTCCTGATTATTTTCCTAAAATGCGTGATGAAATCATGGATGTGATCCGCAAATATGTCGAGGTTGAAGATAAAAGTGTGAATGTTAACCTTGAAAAAGGTGATGATTATGATGTGTTAGAGCTAAATATCACATTACCTGAACGACGCTAGCCAATTTGGATGAATTTAGGAAAAAATTGAAATCAAAGTGGTCGGTGCGATTAATTATTTATCAAGTCCCATAGATCACATGCTTTTATAGAAGACTGGAAAGAAGTTATTTAATCATCGAGGATAATTCTTCAAACTTACGCTGCATAGCAAGGTTCTCAAAGGGCACTATTTCAGGAATTTGAATATTCATTAGCGCACTAAACGAAGCACGATTCGTTTTCATTAGCTGAATTAAATCCGCACTAATTTTCACCGTATCATAGGTATTTTTAGCTACTTTATAATCATTTAGAATCAAACGACGCGCTTTGGCTACTTTTTCTTTTTGCTGATTCAGTTGCTCTGCATAAAGCCGTGCAACTTTTAAGGTAAGCTGTTGCGCTTTAAGATTTTTATGCAATAACGCCTTACGATTACGTTGTGTCTCGGTGGCGAGTAAGCGGGTTGACTCTTCATTAATACGCCGTGTTTCCATGCTGATCATTTCAATTTTTGGTAGATAATCCTCATCCAGCTTTTTCACATAATTATCCTGCATATTGATCACCAGTTTTAATAACACCACATGCATTCCGTAGTATTTACGTGCTTGATCAATATTTTCATGCGTTTCTTTAGTCAAACCCATTAATTGCTCTGTTATCTCCTTTAAAACATCATAAACTAACGACATTTTAATAATATCATCCGCATCCACCCGTGATAACAAAACATCAACCTGTGCATCACTCAATAATAATCCAGAAGCATTAAAGCGCTTTTTCAGAATATCTTTTTGATTATCAATACGCCGTGATAACTCATCAATATCACCGTTTAGTTTTGTAATCTTTTGATCATAATCAGCACGCTCATCATTGTCGGCCACAATACGCTTTTCCATATGGCGAGAGATGGTGTTTTTCTTATGACTAATCTTCGCTTTCAATGCCTCAATATTCTCACGGTTTTTAGAAATTTCAGGGCTCGATAGCAGCCCCTCAATAACCACAAACACATCCATCTGATCCTCGCTCAATGACTGCTTATCCGCACCAAAAAAGCGCGACTCAGGGGCTTGGTCAATTTGCGAGTTAATCTCCAATGCTTGATTTAGATTATTTAGAATATCCTTCCAGACAACTTGAATATGTTCCTTTTTTTGCTGTTCGATAAGCCCAGAGGTAACGCTTGAACTCGTTGGCTCTGTTGTTAGCCCATCATAATAAGTTTTTGACTTATCCAGCGCATCACTGGTGTACGCTTTACTTTTTTCATAAGCGTTACCGCCTATTTCTTTCGTGTTCTGCCACGCATTATCAAACGTATTTTGCCAGTCGGCATGGCTTGTTTGTACGCTCAATAGTGAAGAAGTCATTAGTAATACGGCAAGTTTAATTTTTATCATGAGAATATTTTGCATGTTGGTAAAGATAGCGTCAGTATAGAATATAAGACCTTAATCTGAGTTTACAATCAGTCAGTCATGTCTCGAATATCATAGGCTTCACTGCCCAAAAGCGTTGGGTCTGCCTTATCAAGGGCGTAATAAAGTAGATGAGGAACAAATGAGAGTGAAAACAAACGGTTGATACACGTTATTGTACAACCTGAGTTCGGGACAAGAAAAAATATATTTTATCAATGATTATTTTCTAGTGCTAGCCTGTATTTCGCGCCTCAATACAGGCTAAAGGTTGTCCTCTCTCTCCACACGCTTTTCTTGCCTGCTCCAAGCACGCAATCGCTTTTTCCCAAAGTTCGGTGTACTTCATTTTGCTCAAGGCTTCATCAAAACGACAGTGTTCCTTATTGATCACGGCATGGATGCTTTTTTTCAGTTGTTCAATATCCGCCACTGCCTGTTGATACGCAATGCGCTTTTTGATTATTTGCCGTTGTTGTTCTTTCTTTTTGCCTGTTTGCGCTGAGGTCGGTTGATCCTCGTTTAAATCCAGTGTGCCCGTTAACCAGCGGTTTTTTAGACTCACAAAATAAGCCATCGGGTGACGTATTTTTCCATTTTTTAGGCAGGTGGCGAAATAGTCCAAGAGGCGTTGGGCTTGTTGCGGAATATTGAGCGGCGCAAGGTGACGGCGAATCAATTGACGTAGTTTTTTAGAAAAGCTATTAGGAAAATGTAGTGTAAAAGGGGCGGGTTTAACAAACTCAGGGCGGGAGGGTGAGTGAAAATTAGACGATGGCAATCCGTTGTTTGCTTCGTCTTTAATCGTCACCAAGGGTTCTTTTTTGGGCTTTTCAGGTGTGCTATACAATTGAAAATCAACCGTCTCATCAGCCAGTGGTGCGTTTTGATAAAGATCCGATAATAAACAGCGTGGGTCATTGGTGGTGGTGTCAGAACTTGGGTTTCCCCAGTTGGGAAAATCGAAATTAATCGCCATCCATTTTCCATAATGCCCTTGACGGGTGATAATAATATTCAACGCCGCTAAACGGCGCACGGACTCATTCGCATGGTCACTTCGAATCCCCGTCAACTGTTCTAAACGCGCACCATTCATATCATCTTCGCGCTTATCGTAGGCAATAGTTTGATCATAAGTGGTGGTTAAAATACGAAAATCACGGGACGTTAGCGGCGCAAGGGAGAGCTGATGGATAAAGGCCGTGCCGATTTGAGCGAGATGCTCAGGCAGTAAATTGAGTTTATTTTTAGCACAACGGGAAGCGTTGGCATAATTTTTTGGGGTAATATCCCCAGCGGTAGCGTACAATATCGCTTGCATAATCAATCTCTTTGTTAGATTGTTTCTGAAGTCCCACTGGTTTGTTGATGCAAATCAGCAGGGCGTTAATTTGTTAGTTTTATCAGCAGATTACACACGTCTGCCAAGTCCCTATTACTAGACTCCCTTTTTTTGTGAAAAGCAAGCGCGAAATATAAGCAGAGAACAAATCCCCCTTTTTTTCCCAACAGTTAACACTTTCCTAAAAGCCCCTCCGATCACCGTTGCAAAAACAGGGTCGTTGTTTATTGTGTTATTTGTCTTTGTGTACCCCTTTTTGGGGTGGCTATTTTTAGCCCTTTTATGGGCGGCGGGAGATAAAAAAAATACCTAATCATTCTATTTTGAAGCGATAGATATTCAATATTTCGGGTTAGGCGGCATCGCTTGTCGTGCTCCCAAATTCTTACTGAGTAACAGACACAGAAAATTCTATTTCCATTGCCGTATCAGAAATTGAATTTGGTAACGAAAAAAAATATTGTTATTATTCAAAG